>NZ_VIKX01000100.1 GCF_009711935.1 Dolichospermum sp. UHCC 0259
CCTACTTCTACCTACCCTATAAACTCTCGAAAGTGGGGGGAGAGTGAAAAACTACTGTGTGACATGGCCTTTTTGGGGAATTCAACTCATGGATTTAATTTTCTAAATATCTGTGATTTAGATGGCTAATAATAATTTAAAATAATATTTACCATCTAAATCAGATTATGGATAATCCAATGATTAACAAACACCTTTCTCGCCGAAATTTACTCCAATTAGGTACAGGCGTAATTAGTGCCGGAGTAGCTGTAGGAGTCTCTTCCTATCTAGCTACACCCGAACCAGCAATAGCTCAAAACAACATTACTCCTGACGCAGCCCTAAAAGCATTACTCGATGGTAATGATAGATTTGTCAAACAAAAACGTCGCTATAAAAATCAAGGTTCGGCACGCTTACAGGAAGTTGCCAAAGGACAAAAACCCTTTGCTTCCATTCTGGGTTGTGCCGATTCTAGAGTCCCCGGCGAAATAGTTTTTGATCAGGGTTTAGGCGATCTATTTGTTTGTCGGGTAGCTGGTAATATTGCCACACCAGAAGAAATTGGTAGCCTAGAATTTGGCAGCTTAGTATTAGGATCAAAAGTGATTATGGTACTAGGACATGAAAGATGTGGTGCTGTAGATGCAGCAATTAAAGGCGCACAAGTACCAGGGCAAATTGGTAGTTTATTAGAGGCAATTAAGCCCGGTGTCGAAAAATCTCAAGGACAACCAGGAGATAGATTAGAAAATGCTTGTAAAGCTAACATTTTGGTGCAAATTGAAAAATTAAAAGCATCACCAGTTCTCGCTGAATTAATCGCAGCCAACAAACTGAAAATAGTTGGTGGTTATTACGATTTAGATACTGGTAAAGTTAGTTTAGTTAGTTAATCCATTTAAATCAATTGGTAATAGATTACCTATTTCTATTACCAATCACCAATTACCAATTAATAAAATATGTTGAGTGTTTTAATTTGGCTACCAATTATAGCCGCTATAATCATCGGTTTTTATCCAGCAAAAGATGTTTCCGCAAGTCGGATTCGGTTAGTATCCCTAATCGTAACAGGTGTAGTTTTGCTGTGGAATATCTTCATTTTGTTAAAATTTGATATCAGCAACCCAGGGATGCAATTTACCGAATATCTACCTTGGAATGAAACATTGGGTTTAACTTATCAATTAGGAGTTGACGGGCTATCAATATTAATGTTGGTATTGAATAGCTTTCTCACTTGGATTGCTATTTACAGCAGCAGCAAAGATACAGAACGTCCTCGGTTATTTTATTCCCTGATTTTGTTGGTTAGTGGTGGCGTTGCTGGTGCATTTTTATCAGAAAACTTACTGCTGTTTTTCCTATTTTATGAATTGGAATTAATTCCCTTTTATTTACTAATCTCCATTTGGGGAGGAGAAAAACGAGCCTATGCGGGGATGAAATTCCTGATATATACAGCCATTTCTGGGGCTTTAATTTTAGCCACATTTTTAGGCATGGTATGGTTAACAGGTTCTCATAGTTTTGCCTTTGATGCTGTGGCAACTCAAAACATTTCTGCGGGAATGCAATTAGTATTATTAGCAGGAATAGTTTTAGGTTTTGGCATCAAAATTCCGTTAATTCCTTTTCATACTTGGTTACCAGATGCTTACGTCGAAGCTTCCACACCTATTGCTATTTTGTTAGGTGGAGTCTTAGCAAAACTAGGAACTTATGGATTATTGCGATTTGGCTTAGGAATGTTTCCCCAGACTTGGCATATTATTGCCCCAACTTTAGCTATTTGGGGGGCAATTAGCGCGATTTATGGGGCAGTGGTAGCGATCGCCCAAAAAGACATCAAACGCATGGTAGCATATAGTTCTATCGGCCACATGGGCTATATTTTACTAGCCGCCGCCGCCGCCACACCATTAGCATTAGTTGGTGCAGTCGCCCAAATGTTTAGTCATGGAATTATTCTCGCTATTCTCTTCCATTTAGTCGGAGTTATCGAAACCAAAGTTGGTACAAGAGAATTAGACAAACTGAATGGTTTAATGAGTCCTATTCGCGGTTTACCCCTGGTTAGTGCCTTACTCGTTTTAGGTGGTATGGCTAGTGCAGGTATCCCCGGTTTAACAGGGTTCATTGCGGAATTTATTTCCTTTCAAGGCAGTTTTTCCAGCTTTCCAATTTCTACAATTTTATGTGTAGTAGCATCTGGTTTAACCGCAGTTTATTTTGTAATTCTTCTCAATCGTACCTGTTTTGGCAAACTGCAAAATAACCTAGCCTACTATCCCAGAGTATTATGGAATGAAAAAGTCCCTGCCCTAATTTTGGCATCCTTAATCATCTTTTTGGGAGTACAACCAGTTTGGTTAGTGCGTTGGAGTGAAACCACAACTACCGCAATGGTAGCCGCAATTCCTACTACAGAAAAAACCGTAATTGCGGAAGTTGCGTTGAAGTAATCATCAAAAATCATGGGTAGGGGTTTAGCACTGCTAAACCCCTACAATAATTTATTACACTTCACTTTTAATTAACCCAAAACAAAAATATTATGGTACAAACTTCAGATAAACCAACTACTAAAATCCCACCTTCAAAACACGAATTTGCCGAAATTATTTATCGCTTAGAAGCTGGCGGTTCAATGTTGCCAGATACACCGGAAAATTTAATGCAAATTATCGGTATTTATAAAGCGTATGCTGTACCGATGGATTTTTATTGGCGTGATTTACTTTACATTGCCGAAAGAGTATTTTTAGATCCTTTACCAGCTTTTAAATATTTCTTACCCCAAGAATATTTAGACTTACATAATCACTATGCAGGTGATGACGCTGATTTAAGAATTTGGCGAGGTGTAGCTACAGCACATCCTGAACTTTTGGCATTTATGGAAAAAGGTGAAACCACCAAAATGCCAAAGATTTTCCATCATTTATTCCATGACAGAATTAACATGGAATTTGCGGAAGCTTGTATGCAAGCCATGTTATGGCATCGCAAAATGTATGCACCAGTTAACCAATTTGATGCCTATTTAGATTCAGAAGAATATAAAGCTAATGCTGATAAAGCCATTAAAGCTTACTTCAAGAAAAATCCCTTAATGTTGGCACTTTATAAACTGTTTCCTGATATGTTCTTGGAACAGTGCCGGATGATGTCCTATTATTCCAACTTAGGACTTTTCTGGGAAGTCATGGCACCTGTATTTTTTGAAATGTCGGATATTTATGATGAAGGCGGTTTTAAAGGTGTACCTGATGCCATGAATTTCTTGATTAATGGTATATTCGCTATTGCCGGTCGTCCCATTTATCATCATGTTTATATTGATGGTGAATGCTATGAAATTATCCCCAAATCAAAAGGTTTTACCTGGCTATACGAAGCCGCATTACCCTATGTAGAAGCTGTTTTTTATCGCACAGCCCCATTTAGAGGCACAAAGTCTTATAATGCCCAAGCAGGACAAGTTCCCGAAGATCAAAAAGACTTCCATTATGGGATTCTTTATGCTGATGTATTTCCTGTGGGTACAGCGGGTATTCCGCCCACATTATTAATGCAAGATATGTTGCACTTTTTGCCTCAATATCTTGTTGATTATTATCAAGAATATTGTCGAGGAGAAGAAGATATTTTGATTCAATTGGGGATTACTTTTCAACGTTCGATGTATAATGTCACGTCAGCGGTAATTCAAGCTTTAAGAACTGCCCTTTTATATCCTTTAGATGATGAAAACCCCAAGCATTTACAAGCAAATCGGGAATTTTTTGAAATGCAGCTAAATCGCTTTACTCGCACTGATTATGGTATGCGTGATGCAGCGAGATTACGGGATATTCAAAGCCAGGATTATAGATAAATTATTTCTTTTACCCGCATTTCTTCTCTTAATAACTTTGATAATTAAGTAAAGAAGCGGGTAAAGGTTTATTAATATCTCATATCCTTTTTAGTGATTTTTGCAACCACCTTTACCATGATCGTGGTCGTGATTATGTCCATGAGAACAGCCTTGGAGGTTCTGCTGTATGAGGTTTTCACTCATTTGTTTTAAAGACTCATCTAAGTAGGTAAACCGAAAAATTTAAAGGTATGTGACGAAATGTAAATTCAATGAATGCCTTACAAATAGGTTGTTTTACGGGTTTCACAAAACTAAACATATATCGGTTTTATTATGTTTACCTACTTACAGCTTTTAAGCCTATCCATGCGTCAATTTTCTCGACATCAAAGCCTACTTCTCTTTTATCCCCTACTTGGATCAAGGGACGACGGATTAATAAAGGATCTCTCAGCATCATGACTAAAGCATTTTCAGCGGTGATGTTTTCAGGATTCACCTCTCCTGATTTTACACCAGGTGCGGACTTATTGAACCATTCACTGACCGGGCGATCGCCAAAAAATGACCGCAATTTTTCCACTGTCCAAGGTTCTGTTAATAGATTATATGCTACTACTTCATGACCTGCGGCTGTGAGCAAAACTTTTTGCTTTATACCACCTTTACAGCCTGGTTTTTCATAGAAAATTACTCTGGCCATTGCTGTTTCTCCTATAAGGTTATGGTTGGATATTTGGATAGGAAATAATTAACCGCAGATAAACGCAGATAAACGCAGATGAAAGATGATTATTTTAATTGATAGCTAAGTCATAGATTCCTGACTTCTAACATTAATTAATCATTCATTTACAATGTTTAAAAATAAGCCCCGCATCTTACTTTCTATAATATTTATTAGCATAATCTGTCATTTAGTTTTTTGCCACTACTTTTAAAATTTTTTAGCAATGTGGTTAATTACGTCAAATTCAAATCTCTGTTTTGGGTTAGTTTCTCCATAAATATTAAATGTTACTGTTGGTTCTTCACCAATAGCTTGAACTTGATGTATTGTTTGCGGTGTAAAACTCACAATATCACCTGGAGATAAATTTACTTCGCCTGTTTTTTCAATTTTATCAGGAAAATCTGGATGGGAACTGCGTCGCCAAAATGTATTTTTTTCTTGACCTTTTAAGATTGCAACTACTCCCCATGTTCCATGATTATGAATATTAGAAGTTGTCCCTGGTACAAATGTTACTGTTTGTACAGTTAGGGGCAATCCCAATTCATCATATAATAGTAAAACAGAAATTCCCGTTTTTGAATCAGGTTGTAAAGATTGACTTTGTACCCAATAGGAATTGATAATTAATCGTCTTACCAACTTTCTAATTTCTGGCAGTCGTGTTGATTCATCTTCAACATTTTTAAGAACATCTTCGACTTCAGTTAAAAAGCGATAGAGACGATAATTATCACGCAATAAATCCCATGATCTTGCTGATTGACAAACTTGATGTTGTCCATTTTCAGCAACAAATAAATCTTTACCTTGCATAAATTTTAAAATATTGACTGTGCAGAATTAGGTAAAAAAATTATAGGAGGAGAAGTTTGAGGCATTTTAGTTACAGGAGTCAGGGGAGATGTAGGCATTCCCGGTAGAATCAAAGTATTCTGGGTAGAAAATGATGATAGTAAATGGGAATTTGAGTTGAAAGATAACCAATTATTCATGATTCGTAATTTGTTGATTGCTTTGTGATTTTTAGGGGTTTTTCCCTATCCCCAGATTTAATCATCTTCTTCTGGTGGACGAGTTAAAATATCGAGAAGAATACCAGCACCAAAATCATTTTTTTCATCAATACCTTTTATTCTGGTACTGATTTCTTTCGCTTGTTCTATCTTTCCGAGTTTAGCTAATACCAAACCAGAAGCAGCATAAGCAGCGAGGTACAATCTGATTGGAGATTCTTCGTGACGGTTAACTAGGATAGGTTTAAGTTCTTGCCAATTATCAGGTAGACTTTCCGCTTTTTTTATTTTAGCGGTTATTTTCTCTGCTGTTGTCAGTGCTAAGACATAATTATTTTTGTAGTAAAAATATCTATAAGCTGCAACTAAAACATCTGTGTTATCTCCTGTTTTAGCTAACGCTTGCTGCATATATTTTGTAGACTCTTCGGTATTTTCCCAAGTCTGTGCCGCTAAGATTAATAATTCCTTGACATCATCTGCTACATCAAACCATGAAAAGCTATTTGTATGAATTTGCATAATAGGCAATTAATCCCATCTGTTTTGGAATATCTTAAATTTATCATATCTACTATTTAACAATTAAAATTCTATTTAGTTAGATAAATTTAATTATTTCATCACTTTAATGAAAGACAATGAAGGGCGCAATCCCTGCACCCCTACTGGTTTGGCGACAAAAAAACTGTACCTGATAACATTAGAAAATGCTGTAACTAAGTTAATCACAATTCTGTAAACCTAGCTACATAACCAACTTATTTTAAAGTTTATCCTCGTTTTTATCAGCGCTTGCAATTAAATCGCAATAACCCTATTCATGATTTTTTGTGGTTAACTACTGCTATTACTTGAAAAAAGATATATAATAGTTTCTATAAATTGGGTGTAAATCCGTCAGCAGGGGCTTTATATCCTACAGGAATTTATGTGCAAATTCGTGGGTGAGAAGGGATCATAGATAGCATCTAGCATATAGGAGTTGAGAATAATTGTCTGACCTTAATTTATGAATTAGGCGATGACGAATTGGAGAATTATGTTATACTAAATAAAAGTATTAATGGATTCATCTTTTTAGTTGGTTGTGTTTATCATAGGTCTAGCTGGAAATATCAAGACAGGAGTTTGAGATATTGTTTGTTGCATAGCGGACACCCTTTGGGCGCTATCGCTGCTGTTTGCATATCTTCACGAAAACAACATACAACTATGTTTTGATTTTGATAAACTTATTCTCAATGCAGATTTGGGATTTGAGAATAAGGAGTTTATTACTAGTTGTGTGATATCGAAAAGAAGTGCAAAAAATCAGTTAGACCCTGAAGGCTACCTATTCCTTTTGTCTGTGGTACTGACTATTTTCAAGTGAATCCATGCGTTGAAGATGCCTATCAAACAACGTCTTTACAGCCTAGTAACCAGCAAAAGCTAGAACATCCTCAATTTAATTTTGACCGAGAACGGTTTTTAACAGAACGTTGGGAATAGGCGTTCTATTGGGCGTTTTCAAAAGTGGTCTATTTCTGAAAATATCTATTGGTAAATTTTGCAAGCAGTTCGACAACCAATCCCCATAGATAATTTTGAGGAAATAGAAATTTACTCAGTGGTGCATGATATCGAGGGAATTTCACCAGGGTTATATAAAAATACACATCTGAATCAAAGCGGGTAACTTTAGGCGAAAAAGGCGAAAAACAGGTTATTTGTGCATTAATCAACCTATAGCCAGAGATTGTGCTGTAACCAGAGTTTTTCGTGTTCGATTAGTTAGGTTATCAAACCGCTATGCAATTAGCCGGATTTGTCGGACAGAGAGTGTATTTATTGAGAAATTATTGGGGAATAGATTGTAGTGGTATGGTGCTTTCGATGATGATGAAACCCAAGCCTTTCTAAAAACCAATAAGGACGTATTGTATGCAATGGCAATTGTTAAATCAATAGGAAAATAACCGGACATGGCGAGAACAGAACATGAATTCAATGCTGATGATAAGCACCCTATACAGCCAACATCAGCAGATATTATGCTTCGACAACAATTGGAGCATTCAATTAGCAAATACTTTTATGAAGGATGCGATCGCATTATTCATAGTTTGTTGTCTAATTGTCGTTGGTATGCCACAACTCACGCCAGTATTTTGACCTTAGTAATTGAATGCCCTGACCAAGTTACTAACTGGCAAATTTTGCAACAAATTGTCCCTATGGCTAATGTTCTCTATGGCATTGTTAGCAGTGCCAAAATCCGGGTTTGTCCTCCCGATAGTCAAACTGTACCTTTTGAAATGAGAGTAGATGAGTTGCCAGTTTATCGTGATTGGATCTGATGCAATTTGAGATTTGAGATTGTTGATTAAGCCATAACATTCTGTTGGATAACTGTAATTAGTTCGGCAAAAACTAAATCAGCAGAACGTTGCACAACAGGACTTAATTCTAGCCCAAAATCCAGATTTGCAGCTTCAATTAAATAGACTGTCACCTCTTGGGGAAAATCATCTAAAAAGATTTTTCTCCCAGCAGCCAAAGCATGATC
Source organism: Dolichospermum sp. UHCC 0259 (assembly GCF_009711935.1). Taxonomy (GTDB): domain Bacteria; phylum Cyanobacteriota; class Cyanobacteriia; order Cyanobacteriales; family Nostocaceae; genus Dolichospermum. The sequence goes on from NZ_VIKX01000100.1 coordinate 8,151, forward strand.
CCAACGAAAATCATGTAAGTTGTAACTAGGTTCGGGTAGTGCTTCTAGTTCGTTCCCTGGGACTTTAAATATAGCACCTGCTTCTGAACCTGTGCAACTAGCATCAAGAATAATTAATTTTTCGCTACCTCTCGCTTGAAACATCACTTCCATTCCCGCAGTTCCACAATCAAAAACGCGGATGTTGGGGTGAGGATTTTGGGCGAGATGCTGCTGTAAACGTTGGGCAATAACTACGCCGACAGCATCATCATTCCGATTCAGATTGCCACAACCAATGATAGTTAGCATGGGATATTTATAATAACATGAATATTATCAACTTGGCACGAAAAATTAAAATTTACGGAAATTCTGACTACATCTTTGATCATTGACTTTATAGTGGCTATAGCAGTCAAGATCCCCAACTTCTTGTGTAATCGTCTCCATAAACTATCAACCAATGTTCAGAAGTCGGGGATATGATATTTATTTTCTCTGCGTTTATCTGTAGTGGTTAGTTAAAAATCATTCTTACCCATCAGATAGAATTGCTATATGCTAGTACTTCGTGATACAGAGACTAAAGGTAGAGGTATATTTGCCCAGCAAGATTTTGCTAAAGGAGATTTAATTGAAAGAGCCGCTGTAATTGTGATTCCTAAACAGCAAGTTAAGTTAATTACTAAAACGGTATTATTAAATTATTATTTTGATTGGCATGGAGAAAGCGGAGCAATAGGTTTAGGTTTTGCTTCTCTTTTTAATCATTCCTATCATCCCAATGCTATTTATATTAAGAATTTTGCAAAAAATATCATTGATATTGTTGCTCATCAATATATTCGGGAAGGTCAGGAAATTACGATTAATTATAATGGGCAGATTGATGATGTTTCTCCGGTGTGGTTTGATGTAGAAGAGTAGGTTAGGTTGACGCAAGGAAACCCAACATTTACTATTGTCTGAATCAGGATTTTCAGGATTATTTATTGATAATTTATTCATGTTAAGTATATAAATTCCTTTTTACAGATGACAATCTGCCAGTCTTGATGCCAAAGAAGAAAGACCACTTTTCCCTGTTGTTCCTCGCAATGCTGATGGGAGGTGTCCTGGTGGTGCAGTTATATCATAATTAGTATCATGTTCACTTAGCCAATTTCCTGCCATTCCTAATAATTTTCTTCTTTTCCATCCTATTTTTTCTCCGAATTTATCCCAAGTTTCTTCATTGTATTCAAGTGTTCCTCCACAACTTTGATAAATTTTTTTCTGCACAGAAAATCCAAATCTACCATTACTGGATTGTACCCACAATTCATCAATAATGCGGAGGTCTTCACAGGGGAAATTATGAATACTGTTAGCATCTAACCAGTTTTCTTTTTCCCGTTTTGTAACGGCTAACATTAACCGTCGTGTTTCTTCATCTGCTTCTTTCCATTCGCGTTGTGCAAGTAGGTCACGGAGTTTTTGATAGTCTATTCCAGAGGATGAATTAAATTTTATATTTTGCTTGATAGTTTGAGGTGTAGTGATATTTTCTTGTGGTTTTTCTGGAATAGTAATAGAAGTATAATTAACAGGTGATGGCATGGAAATATTCACCACAGGGTTAATTACTAAACCCAAGGTGGCACGAAATTCTCTGACTGTTTGAGGACGTTTTGCTGCTTCTAATTCCATACCTTGGAGAATGGCAGCATTGATGCGATCGCTAATTTTTGGGTTAAACTGTTGGGGTGGTGGTAATGCTATTCCCGTTTTTCTAAACTCTGCGGGTAAAGGTTCATTATTAGTTAGTAAATTATACAAAGTCGCAGCTAAAGCATAGACATCTGTGTAGTCGCCAAATTTACCATATCTTTCATATTGTTCTATGGGTGCGTAACCTTTACTTCTGGCATTGGTCATGTTTACCTCCGCACCTAAAGTATATTCTCTCGCTAAACCAAAATCAATTAAAACAGCTTCCTTGGTGTTTTGCCGTAAAATTATATTATTGGGTTTGACATCCCGATGTAAAAATCCCAGCGCGTGAATGTGTTCTAAAGCTTGTCCGATTTGGTCAATATAATGCAAAGCCTCAGTTTCCGCTAATCCCTCATTCTCACGAGTATATAATGCTAAATTATCCCCATCAATAAATTCCATCACCATTCCCGAAATTCCGTTTATCTCAATAAACTCATAAACTTCGACAATATGACGGTGAGGGTTGCATTTAGCTAATCGCATTCCCTCATTATAAAATTTTCTCTCTTCTGTCCGAAACTCTTCTGGACTGATTTGTGTAGGATTTAAAGTTTTAATAACAACTATTTTTGCTTTTTTCTGGTCTATGGCACTATAAGCGATACCAAAACCACCACGACCAAGATATTGTTGAATAATATATCTACCGTTGTTAATGGATGTCCCCGGTGTCCAAATGTTCATATCTTTATTAAATATATTATGTATATCTTTTATACCATATTTCAATTGTTATTGGCATTTATTATTTTTCTGGGTGAGTATTTCCCACCCAGTTGTTTAAATGATAATGGGATTAATGATGCCGTCTATTGTAACGACATCTGTAATACTTGCCTCGATAATATCTATAACGATTTCTGCCAGTGCAAGTCCGATAACGTCTAGCATGGGTAGTTGCATGATGACGATTATAAGTTGCAGAATCAGCATTTTCTGCAATACCCAACACGGATATAGACGCTATCAAAGTAGCGAGAACAAAAGATGCAATACGTTTCATGAGTATGATTTGAAGAGTTAGTAATGATTTCTACAAACGCATAAAGTTGATGAAGCGGAGATTCCGAAAAGCTTTAAACAAATGTTATCATTAAATGATATAAAATTCGTCTGATTTATCAATATCTTATTAAAACTTATCAATTAATATCAATTAAATTTATATATTGGATTAACTCAAGTAACCCTAGTATTTATATATTTTGTGTTGGATTTTAGTAACTCAATTTACAACTATAAATTGTTAATTATAAGGTGGGCAATGCCCACCCTGAAAAGCGTAAGCATTCAGCCGTTAGCTATCAGTAAGAATTGAATTGATCAGCATTCTGAATATTAATTACTAATGTCAGTTTCCTCACTTCAAAAAGCCAAAAATCCAGTTTTAGCTGACTGCTGACCACTGATAGCTGAATGCTTACTAAAAATCTACAAACTCACACCATGTTTTTTAGCAATTTCTACAAGTTGCTCATATTGATGTTGTGATGCTTTAGCTAAAATTGTATCTGCTTCTTCTGGATTAGTACCATCTTTAGGAATTAAATATTTAACATAAAGAGAAACAAAATCAACAACAGCAGTTAACCCTGTTAATTCGTGTTTATCGGCTTGTTTTCCAGCAATTACAGCTACTAAACCGGCTCTAATTGGGTCAGGTCTGACCTTCATAAATTGGTCAACCAATTGCTTAGAATAATCCGCTGGTGCTAAATTCTTTAACTTAGTTTGATCAGGTTTAAATTCTAATCCTGCGGCTGTTGACTGATCTAACATACACCATTCAAGAAATTCTTGGAGTGCGGCTTCAGGAAGCTTAGAAAGATATTGATGTAGTTCTAAATTAGACACAATTAGTTACCACTTTTAGTATTTAGTAATTCCTAATTGATAATTCATAATTTGATCATTAGAAATTATCAATTATTCCTTAAAATTCAGACTAACCTACGGATTTGGGAACTTTTGTACTGTAAATAACAATTATATAGAACCCTGACTTAGCAAAAAATAGATCCCCGACTTCTCTAAGAAGTCGGGGATCTTAAGTAACAATAAATTAAGCTGTTCTAAAACGAGCTAATTCTTCGCCTGTTTTCGCGTCGTGGGCGTGAACAGTACACACCAAACATGAATCAAAAGAACGGGCGACATGACCCACTTCTACGGGGTCTTTAGGGTCTTGAATTGGTGTGCCAATTAATGCTTTTTCAATGGGTCCGAGTTGTCCTTCACCGTCACGGGGTCCGATATTCCAAGTACCGGGGGCGATAACTTGATAGTTCTTAATTTTGCCTTTTTCGATTTCTACCCAGTGACATAATGCACCTCTAGCGGCTTCCGTTGCACCCCAACCTTTACCATCTTTTTCTTCTGGTTTAATATACCAAGGATCGTTTAATTTGAACTCTCTTAAACAACGTTCAGCTTGACGATAGAGTTTAACTATTTCGTGGACTCTTGCTAATTGGCGAACATGAACACTTGCACCACCCATTTGCTTGAATGTGTCGAGAATAAAGGGGTCATAATGTTGCCAAGATTCGCCATGATTTCCCCCTGCAACTAATTGACGGGCGAGGGGTCCGGCTTCTAATCTTCCTAAGTCTTGGTGAAGTACAGCACTTGACCAAGAATAAGCCCCATTAAAGTCTTTTTGATTGTTATTAATTGGTGTGGTTGTGCGATCGCTTGGATGCCAATCTTCTGTACCTTCATCATACCAAGAATGGGTTAAATTCTCACGGGCAAAACCTTGATTCATCAAAGCATGAGTATTAGTGAAGCTATCATAAACACCGCTTTTCATAATTACAGCAGCGTTACGTCCTTCAATGGTGGGATGATTATATTTATCCTCATGGGGAATATAACCCCAAGTCACATATTTACCCACACCAGCACCATATCGATCTAAACCGATATCTAACCCCATGCGCCAATATAAACCTAAGTCAGATTCTCGATGTTTAACATCTTCATCTAACCACTTTTGAAAGTCTTCATAGGATTGAATTTCTTCATATCTTTCTAAAGAACATCCTAACCAAACTGGTTCTAACCAATTGGTGCGGAAATATTCCAAAATTGCCCAGGCGCGGGTAATATCAGTTAAAGTGGGGGCGCACATCACACCACCAGGCACCATATAACTGCTATGACAACAGGTGATATGCTGTAAATGTTCCTGAGTAACTTATTTTATCAGGTAATTTTGCTCGGACAGAACATTTTATTTTCACCATTTCAGTTTATAAATAAGGGAATATTTAGGGAATGAGCGGACAAAATCAGGGTAATTGCGAGGAGACATATTCTACATCTACACAGGAATATGCAAATGCAGACTCAAGCGACTGGTTTGCAGATATGTTCGCAGACTTTGAGCCGCAGAACACCACAGATGGTAGCTATAGGGGAACAATGGCGAAAATAAAAGCAACGGAATTACAGTATCAAGCAGTTTTTGAACAGAAGTTAATCGAAGCTAATACTAATTTAAAAAGAGAGAGAATAAGAGTTAGTATTAAACAAACTGGCAATTCTCTCCAATTACGAGCTACCCTACCGTTAAAACCAGGGGATAGTAGTGTAGGTAAGCAGAAAAAACAGTATGATTTATCTCTAGGAATACCCGCAAATTTAGAGGGTTTAAAAACTGCAATTGAAGAAAGTTACGAGTTAGGTAAATTAATTGCTCGTCATACTTTCGAGTGGAATGAGAAGTATTTAGGAATTAAATCGAGAGAAAAGCAAGAAATAAAAACAATTGGCGAATTATTAGATACATTTGATGAAAAATATTATCAAACCCGTCAGAAAACTATCACCAGTGAAAATACTTTTGCTAACTATATATCTGTAATTAAAAGAAACTTGACTCTCTCCCATTTAGCCACAAAAGAAAATTTTGAGGAAATTATTAATTCATTTCAGGGTAATAAAAAAAATGAACTGATTGCGGTAAGTTCTGTTTTGATTAAAACTTTTAATTTAGGATTTCAACTTGATGTCAAACGAGATCATGTCACTCCTGCTTATCGAGAAATTCCTGAAGATGAAAAAATCATCTCTGCTTTTGATCTGTTTGAAAAATTCGCTCTCAACCGCAAAAATACAAACATTAGTGATGAAATAGATACCTGGGAAATGTGGCGTTGGGTATATGGAATGTTGGCGACTTATGGATTAAGACCAAGGGAATTATTTGTAGAACCGGATATTAATTGGTGGATGTCTGCCCAAAATATAGATCATACTTGGAAGGTGAATAAAAATACCAAAACTGGATATCGAGAAGTTATTCCTTTTGTACCTGAATGGATAGAATTATTTGATTTACATAATCCCAAACCATTAAAGATTTTAGAACAAAAGGTGGCAAAAATCGCATCTGTACAAAATATTAATTGGATGCGAAGAGATATATCCAGATGGTTTAGAAAGGTGGGAATTGAGTTTCAACCCTATGATTTACGGCATGGTTGTGCAATTCGAGCGCATCTTCAGGGAATACCAATTAAAGCCGCAGCAGATAATTTAGGTCATACTGTTGATGAACATACAAAAACCTATCAAAGATGGTTTGGGATTGAAAACCGGAAAAAAGCCTTTGGTGAGGTAATTAGTCAAAAGTCGTTAATTGAGTTGCAGAAGAATGAAATATTGGCGTTAAGGATGGAGAATGAAAGGTTAAGGTTGGAGGTGGAAAAGTGAAAATTGTTGGAGAATACAAGAATAAAAATGTAGAGGAGTGCAAACAACTTTATTACCACGATTAATAATTTGGATATAAATCATGGTGGTTGTGTAGTTTAACTTTGAATTCTCCCTATTTTATTTGTCAGGCAATGCTGTATAATATGGATCAATCAGAGAATAGAGTCATTGGTTCAGGGAAGGGGAAAGATGAACTATGCAAAAGGAAAACAAGAAAATATCCTTTCGTGATATTGAATTTTGGTCGGATCGCTCTATATCTAGATTTATTTTGACTGTTCCCGCACTAACTCTCTGCTTAGTCGTTGCGTTTTTATCCATCGGTATTAATGATATTGTTGGTGTAGTGTTTAATCGCTTTCCCGTATCTACCGTGTCATCGGTACAATCTTTTTTTGCTTTCCTACGATCTAATATACCAATCATCAGAGTCGCTTTAGTTATCCCCTTACTACTGTTCGTAAATCCCAAATTTCGAGAGTTAACACCCACTGAAATTACTATTGCCAGTCTCGTTGCGATCGGAGGCGGGTATTTCCTCGATCTATTACCAGTCGAGACAGCTAATGGATTAATTCCCTCGGCATTCCTGCTTTTATGGTGCATAGCTTGGGGGATTATCCAGTACGATTATCAGCAAAAATATAATAAAGAATTAGAAATTCAAGAATATTTGACCAAAGAACGTATTCAAGAACTTTACGAACAATATAAAGACTGGCAAAATAAAGACTTGCAATACATCTCATATAAACTGAGAATATTTTTGAATTCATCCATCTTTAAGATACCGTTCAATATTAGAAAAATTACCCTGAAAGCCTCTAGGGACACACTACGATTTTTGTTTGTTATTTCACTGCAAGCCTCAATCTTTTATGTTGTGAATTTCTGGATTTCAAGCCGAATCAAAGATTATTATCATTATTTTTTGGTCGGAAGTTTGGTAGTTTATCTTGGCGTGATGGCATTTCATCTAATCCATAGATGTTTGGTAGAAACTCCTGTCTTATGGGTCATTGAGAGGATGAGCGATTTCGCGTTCAACGGGCTTCAATGGCTCGATACTCCTTTTGAGTATGTCATGTCTCTGAACAATTTGATCGCCGAAAAAGTTATACTTTTTACTGAGAGACAATATACCTTATCACTTCGCTCTCGCAACCCGCTCGTTTTGATCTCCCTCGCGGTTGCCAATATTTCAATTAGAACGATTCTGCTAACTATTCGTATCCTTGTTTCAAGCCTGCGGATTGCGCTTAACTCTTTATGCTTTCTATTTTGTCGAGCGAGGATAATACTGACTACTATTGTGATAATACTAATTTCGATTATCGTCTTTATTTTTTATAGTATTATGCCATTCTTTGGATTAGTGTGGAATGTTTTACTCGAAATCAGTTTCTCTCTAGAGTCGAATCTAAGACGGCGTTACTTACAATGGGTTTTGTTAATCATTTGGGGTTTGAGTATTAACACGCTGGCCGGACTCATGGCGATTAGAGTCTCTGGAACCTATCCCTGGATATTTTCGATTACTTTCGCCACACTAAGTGTTTCTTATCTTGTCTTTATGTTTTACGGTACTTTAGCGAACTGCCGGACGATTGAGGAGGAATGGAATGATATCGTCGAGCCATTAAGTGAAAGACTAGCACACTCTGTCTTCGGTTTTGTATTGATCTCTTGGGGACTGATTGGGATTGATCGAATTTTCCAAATCAACTATTTTAATCCGCAACCAGATCTGGTTGTCATAACGATCATCCTGTTAGCTCTTACAATAATTGTATTTATCGCTACTCTCGTTTCAAATTTGAGAAACAATCGCTAATCTTGTAGTGCGATAGCGAAGTGCTGCTGCAAGCAGTTCGCAGATATTGTAGGCAATCGCTGCATAACAAATCATTGGAGCGGACAATATTATGATATAATGAGTCAATACAAGGTTATTAAATTTAATTGCCAGAATTTACACTAATTTTCACAGACTAAGAATTGTTATAAATCTCTACCAAACAAACTTTATTTGCTATAATTTTGAGAAAATTTAGCAAGAATTTTTACCAGTGACAGGATCACAGATAATGAATCTGATCGCAACAGCAATAATAGTTCCCTTAACCATTGCCAGGAGGAAAAGTCTCCTTAAAGTATTGGCACTTTTCCCGATTGCAATAGGAATAATAGTACCCTTAATCATTGCAACAATTCCCCCCGCCGATAAGACATTGGACGAGATAGACGAGATGTTGGAGGAATTGCCTTGGGAGCAATATTATCCAAATTATACCAGAAAATTCATTCAGGATATCTCAAAGTATGCACCCCGAAAATGCAATCCAGATCCTAGCACTCCTGTATCATCTTTAAGCACTATTCCAGATTGTAATCAAGACGGACTAACTACCTGGGAGGAGCGTATTCTGGGATATTTACTAAATAATAAGAACAGGGATAATAATTATGCACCAGCAATAGCCAAAATACCAAATTTAATTAAGGCTGTAAAATCTCAAAAAATAAATTTCCTTCCTATCGGTGAGTGTCACGGCAAGAAACCTATTATTTATATTTTAGAACTGATGAGAAATCTACAGAAGGAAGGTTATACAATTATTTTTGTAGGCGAGTATTCAAAGAGTCCTGCCTTTGATGAATTTAATAGGGCAAATATTCACGATAAAGAAAATAAAATTGATCCACAAAAATCAGAGGCAGTTGTGGAAAAACTCTTAACCAAAGATCGTATTATGTCTTTATATCTGAAATATGAATATAATTCTCGATCTAAACTAAAGGCTCTCTTCACATTTCTGAAAAGGCATAGGATTCCAGTCTATCCTTTAGAAGGTTCAGACAAATATAATAAAGCGAGCTTTAGAGATCAGAAGATGTCCGAGGAGATCAAGAAAATATATTCAATTGTACGTAAAAAATATCCTAATGAGAAAATAATATTAATGGGATCTTTTGGTGCAGCTCACGTACTGGACATAAGACCAAAGAGTCACTCCAAAATATATCAGTATAACTCAAATACAAGCAACACTGACCCAAACTACGGAATCCTCCATTACTTATCCGGTAAAGATTTTAAAATACTTCCTATTAATTTTACTACTTTGTTCACCTCAAGAGAGCTACCCTATAAGGGTGCAGTCCATATTAACTAGAAGTTTCGAGAAACAATTAATGATGAAATTTCTGTTTTTGAAATAACCAATATGCCATTACTTTTTTCCCTCAAGAATTGTGTGAGATGGGGGCGATCGCTCAAAATCCATTGTCTTGTGTTTCTTTAACTGTGATTAACTGCGATAGCGTAAGCGCTGACTTGTCAGTTCGCTAATATTGAGTTAATGCGATCGCTCAAAATCCATTGTCTTGTGTTTCTTTAACTGTGATTAACTGCGATCGCTAACATTGAGTTAATGCGATAGCGAAGCGCTCCGTAGGAATCGCTCAAAATACATTATCTTGTGCTTCCTTCACTGTGATTAAGTGCGATCGCTAATGTTGGGTTAGTGCGATAGCGAAGCGCTCCGTAGGAATCGCACAATATCCAAACAAATCAATAAAAAAATGTGTGCAGAGTGTGTTTTATATTCAGTGGCAGGGTAAAAATTAGAATTGCTCCTCTCTACAAAGCTATAATGTGATTGAAGTCAAAAAACTATAATCCGATATGTCAACCATTGAACAAATTGAAGCAGCTATTCTGACGCTTCCACCAGAGCAGTTTCAGCGACTCCGGCAATGGATCTTAGACATAGACTACCAACATTGGGATGAGCAGCTAGAACAAGATATCGCAGACGGCAAACTGGAGGCTTTAGCAGAAGAAGCGATCGCTGAGTTTAAAGCGGGACATTGCCGAGAACTCTGATGCACTACACAACGCGAAGATTTTGGAAATGCTATGATGATTTGCCCCCTCAAGTTCAGGAAACGGCAGATCAGTGTTACGAACTTTTGAAAGCTGATCCATCTCATCCATCATTACACTTCAAGAAGATCGGTAAAAAATACTGGTCAGTTCGAGCAGGATTAGACTATCGGGCTTTAGGAGTTGAGGTAGAAAGCGGTATTTCTTGGTTTTGGATAGGAACTCACGCAGAATATGACAAGCTCATTGGTAAGCTTTAACCAGCAGTCCAGCCGATCTTGTAGGGTGCGTTAATAGAATGTAAAGCATCTTATAACTTCACCGTTGAACATCTTTGAGAAATCCGGGTATCGGACAAAATCCATTATCTTGTGCTTCCTTAACTACTATTAAGTGCGATTCCTACGGAGCGCTTCGCTATCGCTCAAAATCCATTGTCTTGTGCTTCTTTAACTGGATTAATTGCGATTCCTACGGAGCGCTTCGCTATCGCTAATATTGGGTTAGTGCGATTCCTACGGAGCGCTTCGCTATCGCTCAAAATCTATTTTCTTGTGCTTCCTTCACTGTGATTAAGTGCGATTCCTAGGTCGCGCTAGTTCCCTCCGGGACGCTTTGCGAACGCTATCGCTCAAAATCCATCGTCTTGTGCTTCCTTGACTCTAATGGTAGCTAATTGGTTTAGTAAAAACATTTGTTGCTAAAATATAATCAGAGAAACAGCAAAATGAGATTATGAACTTAGATACAATTCAACAAGATATTGCGTCTCTTCCTCCCGATGCACAACAAATCATAATCGAACTCGTAGAAGTCCTGAAAAAACGCTATCTTCTGAATCAACACAAATCCTCAGAAAATTCCTTGCAAGACTGGTCAGACTTTATCGGTTGTATAGAAGCTGAAACAGACCTTTCAAAAAACTATAAAAACTACTTAGATCGTGAACTTAACCAAAAATATGATCATAGTTGATACAGGCTTTTGGTTAGCTCTTGCCAATAAAAAAGATGCAGTTCATATAGCCGCCAAAAAACGATTTCAAGATTTAGCTAATCAGCAATTTATTACAACCTGGTGTGTTGTCACAGAAACTTGCTATTTATTACAAAAAAGAATAGGAGTAGATGCTCCAAAAATCTTTATTAATAAAATTTCCACAGGAAAACTACAAATCTTTGATTTGAAACAACATCATTGCCAGCGTATTGAAGAACTGATGGAAAAATATAAAGATTTACCGATGGATTTAGCCGATGCCTCTCTCGTTATCCTGGCAGAAGAATTAGGTCATGGCCAAATTTTATCGGTTGATTATCGAGACTTCAACACCTATCGTTGGAAAAATACAGAACCGTTCGATAACCTCTTTAATAAATTTTTATGATTTAGTGCGATAGCGTTCGCAAAGCGTCCCGGAGGGAACTAGCGCGACCTAGGAATCGCTCAAAATCCATTGTCTTGTACTTCCTTAACTGTGATTAACTGCGATAGCGCAAGCGCTGACTTGTCAGTTTGCTAATATTGAGTTAATGCGATCGCTGATCACGTCGGATAATTTTGATAGTACATTGCGATAGCGAAGCGCTGCTGCAAGCAGTTCGCCGATCTTGTAGTTACTGTCTTGATTATCAAGTGATAAAATAAAAAAAGGAATAACAACTACTCACCCCAAGAACATCTTTTAGACTGCACGGTATCAGAAGAGAAAAAATAATGGCTGAACTCAAACTAAGATCAAAAGATCCAGATTCCCTCAGACGAATTATTGAAAGTGCTTTATCAGAAAGATTACAAAGTGTAATAGCAGGAATCAAAAGAACAGAAGAACGAATTATAGAATTGGAAACCAAGTATCAATTATCAACAAAGGAATTTATAACCCGTTTTAATAATGATGAATTATCCCATAATTTTGATTTTGATGAATGGATTGGTGAATCTCGAATGTTGACACATTTAAAACAAATGAAAGAGTCTATAGAGGAGATTGATTTTGTTAATTGAAGATTATTTTCAGCAGATTCAGCTTTTAATTGAATCTTCAGAAATTGTCAAAATATTCAAGATTGAAAGTGAAAAAAGAGGAATATATGAAGGCTTGATCAGAGGAAAAATTGATTTTCAAGATAATTCTTTGCTGCATTTACGAGAATTTGTCTATGTTGAAATCTCCATAGATAGAAAAATGTATAGTTATCAATATATGGATTCAGAAAATAAACTAATTTTTCGTTATGACAATACTGAACATCATCGAAAATTAAATCTCCCTACTTTTCCTCATCATAAACATGATGGAAGTGAGGATAATGTGATTAAATCAGATGCTCCTTTTTTAAATGAGGTACTCAATGAGGTTAAAAAAATATTAGGATAGTGCGATACTGAAGCGCGACCTAGGAATTGCTAAAAATCCATTGTCTTGTGCTTCCTTAACTGGGATTAACTGCAACAGAAACAACCAGCACACTAAGATTCACTGTTATTCTTCAAGCAGCTTTTTGAGAATTTTTAGAGGATGGTTCAGCCAGAATTGGTTCAAAATCCTGGCTTTTGTCTCTTTGGATAAATTCATCTAGTAATTGAAAAAAGTAATCAAATGCAGCTTTTTCATCAATACAGGTGAGTAAAATAATTTTATCCCAAGCGTTAACAGTATGGATAGATAAGCGGTTTTGTACCCAAGGTTGAAAGTTTTTATAAAAATCAGTTTCAGTTTCAGTATTAGTAATACCTAATTCAGAGCGAGGAAAGCGATATCCCAAAATAAACATCCGTAAATTACTGATAGATGCTGTTCCCAAATATAAGCCTGGTTTAGTTTTAATTTTTTCGAGTAAGTTAAATAATGTACTCATTGAGTTTAACTCCATTAAAAATTTTCAAAATTCTTCTATTACTTCTATTTTAAACTCATTGGATAGAGAAGTAAAATCTTGAATCCACTCATCTGGGTATAGTCCTTGTCGGGAAAGGTTGTCGAAAATTTTGCCAAAAACTTCAACACCGTAATGAACGCCATTTTCCGTAATAGTTTCAAAGCAACCTTGTTTTTCTAGGCGATCGCTCAAAATAAAGTCTTCATTGTCGTATATGGTCGAAAGTCGCCGATTGAATAATTAAGAATGCCGTTTGGATGCTTTTGAAATCGAGAGAATGGTCAGTACCACTCCCTCTTAAGTTTCAAATTGTTTAGCCAGTTTAGGGTTTAGATTCGTTTCTCGAAACTTCAACGAGTTTTGAAGCAGCTCCTAAAAGCGCACCCCCAGCAGCACCAATTCCATGACCAATACCGGGAAGAAAAGAGCCGCAGATTACAGCACCTGCAAGCGCACGCGCACCTAAATCCATGACATCGGAGTTTTCTTTCCAATCTTTTTCCTGATCATTTTTACTCATGATTTTTCCTCCAAATAGAGAATGTTTCTGTTTCCATGACCCGATATTAAAAAATTCCTCTCGTGATTGTCTAGGATATTTCGGACGGATATTGACGGATATTTCGGATATTTCGGACTCATTATCTGTCAGTGGCGATTTGGGCAGACAGGAACAGGGGTTGCGGGGAAAGTCACCTTGCAGAATTTGGTATTAACTTAAAGTAAAAATCCTACACAGCAAGGACACTAGACTGCAATCAGCCGATCCAGAAGCTCATTTTGTTTCGCCTTACTTTTGGTTTGGTAGCCCAGAATTGTGCTATGCTAACAGGAAAATTTTGTAAAATATTTATTGACTGACTCTCAGTCCACAGTCTGGTGAGTTAATTCGACTTTTATGAGTGTAGGGCGACAAGCCATGCTTATACCCCTTACTATGAGGGTTCAGGCAACTCTATTGCCACTAAACTGTATTCTGCTATACTTTTTAACTCAAAAGTCAGGAGATCCGTAAAATCAAGTTTGTGTAGTAATTTTCTTAAAAGGAGCAACAATCAACTATGTGCAAAATTGCAGCAAGGAATCTAACACGATTGAAAGAACTGAAGAGTGACATTCCCAATCCTAGTAATGAAGATAGGGAAATTAATTTTATAGACATGGCTGCTAAAATCAAAGGCATTAACGAAAAAAAGATAAGAGAATTTTTTGGTGGTAAACCAATTGAGAGCTACTATGTCAAAAAAATTTGTAACTTCTTGAAAGTAGATGTTACCGAGATTGTTGATCCAGACGAATGGAATAGACTGCAAAATCTCGTTAATCCTCATAACCCAGAAGGAGAATTTAATCAAATTGAACAACATATTCCTAGACAGATTTTCAAAAATATTGTTGATGACAAGACAAGGGAATTTGTCGGAAGGGAATATATCTATGATCAAATTGATGAATATTTGAAGGATGAGAGTTTTCCTTCAGGCTACATTCTTCTTAAAGGTGAGCCTGGTATTGGTAAAACAGCATTGATGGCAAATTTAGTGAGAAAGAGAAAGTGGATTCATCATTTTGTCACCGAAGGAACTGATTCAACTGAAATTTTTCTCGCTAGTATTTGTTCTCAACTGATTGTTAAATATGAATTACCTTATTCAAAATTGCCTGAATGTGAACCAGAACAAAGAATACTTACTTATAGAAAATTTATGGATGAAGAGCTATTGCCGCAAGCAATAGAAAAAGCACAGGATGACAAGGTAGTTATTTTAGTGGATGCTTTAGATGAAGCAAAGAGAAGCCCGTTAGATGGGGAGCTTAATATTCTTGGTTTGCCTAAAGCGTTACCTCAAGGTGTGTTTTTCATTGTTACTTCCCGTGAAGCAGACGATCAGCATTTCGATGTGAATAATAATAAACGAATAGATATTAAAGATAATGATAAAGATAATCTCAACGATGTTCGGCGATATGTCAAGAATTACTTAAATGATCCTGGTGTAAAGCAACAGATCGAGAAATGGCAGGTTAGCGATGGTGATTTTATCGAAAAGATCACTGATAAAAGTGAAGGCAATTTCATGTATTTATTCTATGTAATGACAGATATTAAAGAGCAAAAACTATCAGAAGATATTAAGGATAGTATTCATGATTTACCGCAAGGACTGAATGGATATTACAGTAAGCTTTGGAATTTTATGGAAAGGTCTTATAAAGATAGATTCAAAGAAATAGATGAAAAGGTTATCAGAATTATCGCTGCTCTCCACACACCTGCTTCTATCTCATACATTGCGGAAATTAGTAAATTTCCAACCAATACAGTATCAGAAATTATTAACCTGTGGCGTAATTGTTTTAATGAAATAATAGAAAACAATAAACAGTACTATCGCATTTATCATCGAAGCTTTTATGATTTCTTAAAAAGAAAATTACACTTTGACGATATAACAAGTTTTGATGTACAACCAAATAAGCTTATTGTTGAAAATATGTTAAACAAGCTCCATAGGAGGAAGGCATGATAGTTTCTCAAAACAATCCTCTAGCTGAATTTGATCTATATGAATTGGAACAGTTAGCTTTCCATTTTAAAAAAACGCCATATAAGCAGGAACTTCATGAAATCCTTTCATTAACAACCGAAAAAGGACAGCACGCTTACCTAGAAGCTTTGGAGTCTGCTGTAGAGTCTGCTGTTTGTGCAAATAGTTTTTTAGAAAAACACAGAAAAGATAGTTTTTTAGAAAATATAATAGCAGCCTGGGAAGAAGCAGAAAAGGAATACATTAAGGGTGAATATTTATCGAAATCAAAAGCGATTGCACTGCAACTTCGTTACGCCCTAATTATGTCTTCTTTTAGGACTTTTACCAATGACTACTCCGATGAATTACTGGTATTTTTAGCCAAAAATAAGTATTGGAGTGCAGAACAATGTCTTGCCTACATATCTCAACGACGTAATGATGATCAAGAATTTAAAATCTTAGCAAAAATTACTCCTTATTATCCAGAAAAGTTATTGTCCAAAGTATTAAAGTTAGCAGAATCAATTGACAGTGACTCAAAAGTATGGGCTATTATTGAGTTGCTGACTCACTTCCCTGAGAATCAGAGATTAAAACAATTATGTTTGGATAATCTTTCTTTAATCAATGACTTGGATTATCAGGTGGACGCATTGACTAGCATGGCTAAAGCGATTCCCGATTCTGATGATATTTTACTTCTTGCCTTAGAAAAAGTTAACGATATTAAAGAAGAATTAGAGCGTGTAAGTGCTTTAGAAAAAATTGCCTCTCTTGCTCCAAAAAGTCTTATTGTAATTGCTAATATCCTAAAAATAATTAAAGAATTATCAGACTTATCGCTACAAATTGAGAGTATTGAAAAAGTCCTTCCCTATGTTGATGATGTCTTTTTTCCTGAATTTATTACTGAAGTGACTAATAGTATGGATCTTGGACAAGACGAGATTTACTTGGCATCTCAATTTGCTAATATTCTAGCCATTGAGAGTTGCAATAGAAAACCAGAAGCAGAAGAACGCTTTAATATTTTAGCTCAAGCATTGTCTATGGTTTCATTGATTCCAGAGCCTAAGCACAAAGCCAAGGCACTTATACAGATAGGTCCGTACCTACCTAATGAGTTACTTCTTGATTATTTAGCCATTAGTAACGATATTGAAGAAAATGTTCTAGTTTTATGGGCAGTTCGTGACCATATCTCTGCTAATAATTTACCTGGCATCTTAGAATTACTCCTTCGTCTTCCTAGAGTGGATGGGGTAGAAGCAGAAATTCAAGAAGGATTTGAAACCTTTGGCAGAATTTACGAGTTTATCAAGCATATCGTTAAAATTTCAGTCTTACCTGTAGAAGTATGGTTTGAATTATTGGATGTTATTAAGGTATTTCCCAATCAATTTTGGATCTACTATGTTTTTGCACAAATTGCTCATCTTCTACCTGATGAACTACAAGAAAAGACAAGAGAAGTTGCCAATAGTATAGATGAAATAAGCATTAAAGGTCTAACTTTAACAATAGTGGCTAAACGATACCCTGAAATTCTACCTGATGTATTAAATCATGATAGCAGTATTGCCAGTAGTTTGAAAGACTTGGCGATCGCTTATCCTGACGATCAAGAATTATTAAATCAAGCCTTAAACGAGATTCGTGCAATTACTGATCACAAAGATAAAACTGAACACTTGGTAGAATTAGCTTTAAACTTTACCCATTTAGTTCCTGAAGCCTTAGAATGTGTTAAAAGACAAAAGGAAAAAATTTGGCGCAATCCAAATTTAGATAAGTTAATACCTGTAGCTAGTGCTGATCTTTTGGATGAAATATTAATTGTAGCAAGAGCTATAAATAACGATCACTTAGCTTTTTTAACTGTTATCAAAAATTTGATTGTTCATGCGCCACAAGAATTTACGCCTGAGATTTTTGATTTATTTTCTACTCTTTATGAAGATTCAGATAAACAAGAAGCTATTTGTTTATTGTGTCCTCATCTACCGATTGATTTATTTCCTCTTTTCTTAAATGAGATTGATAAAATCCATGATGAATATTATAAATGCCAAGCTTTGAACGAAGTTATTATTTCTTTAAAGGGTCAAATATTACCCAAATATCTCACAGAAATTTTATTGATTGTTCGCTCATTTAAGAAGCCTAAGTTTAGAGCAAAGTTACTGAGAAAAATTGCCAACTTTGTCCCTGATGTTTGGAGTGAAGCTGTTCGAGATGTTCGCCTAATTGAAAACGTTTCTGAGAAAGTCAAAGTTTTGACTGAATTCTTATCATTTTCTCCTAGTCTGCGTCAAGAAATGTTAGAAATTGCGTTAGGTATTGAGGATAGGGTTAAACGCGCTCTTGCTTTGGTAGAACTTGTCCCTTATGAGCAGAGCAGTCAGCTAATAAATAATATTTTTAATATCGTTAATGATATCTCAGATTTATACAGCAAAGAGCGAGTTTTGGAAAAATTATTACCCTATTTATCAAATTCTGTTCGTCAGCAATTACTTCCAAAAGTTTTAGAGTTAACCTTACTCAACAAAGATAACAAAGCCGTAATTAATACAGGGATAGTATTACCCTATCTGTCTAGCAATCTGTTTGAACAGCTTCTTGATGATTTAGAGCAGAGAAATTTTATTGATGATTCAGAAAAGAAAAATTTTATGATGAAACTTAATTTTGGAGCTTTTGCAGAATATGTTCCAGAAAAGCTAATGATTAGAACTTTGAAGGTATTTTCTGAAAATGGACGAGAACAGGTAGCCTACGAAAAAATTTCCCCGCGCCTACCAGAAACTTTCAAGTCAGAAGCCCTTGACATTGCTTTGGGTATAAAAAAACAATATATAAAAACAGAAGTTCTTAAAATTTTAGCCCGTGTTTTACCTGAAAACTTAATCTTAAGAACTCTAGAAGCAGTTGCATCTATGGAAGGAATTTCACAGGAAGAACGTGCATTGCTTTGTAGCTTTATTGTTCCTGAAATAGTAGGCAATCATGCAGAGTATTTCTATTATCTATGGAGAGCAAGAATCTCTTCATATTCTTATAATCGTCAATCTTTATTGGAAGAAATTAACAATTTAATACCTATAATGAAACAACTTTGGGGTGATGAGGTAATCACAGAGGCAATACAGACTGTGAAATGGGTTTTATATACTTTTCCATAGCCTCTGACTCACGGAAAGGTAGATGATTCAGTAAGCGAATAAGTGCGTTACACAATTTTGTATCACTACTTCTAGAGGTTTCTACAGAATTAACAAAATACTTGTAATACTCAAGCCCGAATCACAGTAATCCGACGTTGATTTTCTGTCACCACAACCTCAGTTGATAAACGTTCTTCCATTGGTAGGGCATTTTTCCGCCTATCAAACACAAATAACCAGCCAAAATCCAACCCCAAACGCCCTAAATAAGACTCTAATTGTTCAATCCCATCAGTTTGGGGGTCACGCTTTTTTTCTCGCCATACCTTTAATTCAATACCTAACATTACATCTTTGTACCGCAGACATAAATCCATTCTGTCACTACCAATTGCATATTCCCTTTCTAAAATTCCCCCACCATTAATAACACGATGTAAAAAAGCCATTAATACAATATGCGGGGCAATTTCATGATAGCCAGTGCTACCTAATAACGGTTCTCCGTGCTGTCGCCAAAACTTGATAAATGCTGCAAGTAACGCATCTATATTTAATTCACCTTCCGGGGTTAACCAAGTCGGTGCAATCCTTGGTAGAGAAGCCATTGGTGTTACTGTTAATACTCTGGGTAACACTTCCCGATAAATGGGATTAGCAATAGTTAAACCTCCGTAGGGGTGCATTTTACATAATCCCAAATCAATCACAAATTGAATATCATCGTTGGGTATATCCCCCAATTCTAAACCTGCTAACATCGGCTCAATAATTGCTTTTATCCTGGGTTCTCGTAAGCGTTCAGCTAAACTATCTAAATGAGTATCTTGACGAGCAATTAATATTTCCTTTGCTTTTAAAATATGTTCTTTTGTAATAGCAATATTTCTATCTTTAACCATTTTTTCCACAACTTCTTTAGCTAAAGCATTAACTAACCAAGGTTGTCCTTGAGTTAAATCAAAAGCTGTTGCAGTTGCTCCTGCTGTGAAAATTTGTCCGGTTTCTGCTGTATGTTGTTGATATAATTCAACCACTTCCTCAGCATTAAAATTTCTCAGAGTAATAGAACTGACTTTAATATTAAAAGGACTGGATGTATTTAATCTATCACTACCACCCGATGCTACTTTATAATCTCGCACATCCCTTAAACCAATTAATCCCACAGATGTCGGAAAATTTTCGGGACGATTGGGAAAACCATCTCTTAATTGACGTAAAATTGAAATTAGAGTTTGGTCTTGCAAAGAATCAATTTCATCAATCAATATTACCAAAGGTCGGGGTGAAGTTTTTGCCCAACCTTGCAAAAAAGCCTTAATTCTGTTTCCTGGTTCTTCCTGTTGCCATTGTTTCACAGGTGGTTGAAATTCTTTAGGTAAACGGATAGAAATTGTATCATACCAAGTTCCCAAAATCGCCAATTCTGCCGCACCGGGGTCATGATTAAATGCACTTCCTACTTCTACTGATACCATGACTGCGGTATAATTTCCGGTGGCGGTAAGTTGCTGTGCTAGGGCTAACATTGCGGTGGTTTTCCCTGTTTGTCGTGGTGCATGAAGGACAAAATAACTTTCTTGTTCAATCAGTAACGATAAATCAGGGAGACGAATTGTAGCTGAGATGGTATAGTTTTTTTCGGGGTTACATGGACCTGCAATATTAAACCAGCGAGACATCATGATTTTGGCAGTTGGTGAACTCTTTAAGTTTAGACGATTTTGGGGTTAAGGATGGCAGGGAAGTCAGAATCAAACGCAGATAAACGCAGATGAACACAGATAATTTTGTGCATCATTTAGATTAGGAAATGCTATATCCCTTCAATTTAAATCATGACCTGTTGGTGGTGATAGATCCATTACTTCGGTAAACCGGGAATATTTCACCTCACTGGTTGGGGGAAACTGTGCGGAAATACCCATTAAGCCGACTTTGATATCCTCAAAGAAAATCACACCACCTATTCGTCCGCTGGCTTGGAATGGGCCATGGAAAAATTGATGTCGGGGAATATGGATAAGGAGAGAGTTGGTAATTTTGACGTTTTGACCAAATAGTTGTTGACAGGTTGTTTTGACAACTGCATCTATATATTGATTCTGGACACGTTGACCCAAGTTGATGAATTCGGGATGATCTGCAAAATGATCCATGTAATATGTCCAGATGTTAGACAAGTCTTTGTCTTCAGTGAGGATTTGCTTGAGTTCCTGCCATCGTTTGAAATTCATAATGGGTAAGAAGATTAAAAGAGGATGGGTGCATTAGATTATTCTTTGCGTACTAAAAATTTACCACAGTTATGTGATAGCGAAGCACGACCTAGGAATTGCTTCCAGTGCGCTGAAGGCATCGCTAATCTAGAGTTAGGGAAAAATTAGGTAATATTTGAAAACACCAAATAACTGTTAGTAGATAAAAATAAATAGACTTATGATATGGCTGGGGTGGTTTTATTGCCTAATTTAAGGAAAAACCAGGGAATAATCAGGCCTATTCTGAAAAATCCTGACTATATCAGCAATTCCCCAATTTATTTCCATATAACTGCTGTGCGGCCATTGTCCACCTAATAAAGCGTAGATTTCTACCGGTTTACTAGAAATTGTAATGCCGATTTCATAAGATTTACCTGTGAAGGCAGCAAAGCGCCGACAAGCCTCATCATAAAAGTGACTCCGGCGATAATTTTTATTAGTTAAATCAATGGCAAATAAGCCATAAAAGTAGCGGGGAATACTTTGGATTGTTTCGACAATTTGACCTAAGTTTCTCGCTAAAATTGCATTTCTCGGAACTTCTGTTCCCCAAGCTGTATCCAACGCCCAAGAGGCAGAACTGAGGTGAGAACCGCCACAAATTCCACAAATTCGGGGAGTGACAATTAAGCCGGCTTGGGGATCTTTTCCGCGTAAAATTATTTCAAAGCCGCGAAAAAGTTCGGCGTGAGTCCAAGCGTTTGTGACATATCCATTTTCGATTTCGACACGCACATCTAAATCACCCTCGACTCTACCAACGGGTGAAATATCTAATGTTTGAATTGGCATATTTGTCCTTTGTTATTTGTTAGTTGTCAGTTGTCATTAGCATTTTTTGTTTCGCGCAAAGACGCAAAGGGGCAAAGGCGCAAAAAATATAATTGTGGCAAGAATTCTCTTAACCACTGACTAATGACTACTGACCAATGACTAAACTGTAAAAAAGTCTTCGTCTGCCCATTTTGGGGCTGTGTTTTTGGCAACGACGGTGAGGACGGCGTAATCTTTGTGGTTGACTCCGGGGGGTATTTCTTTGGGTACTCCCATGACGGTTTGGGTTTTAAAGACTGTTCCAGGTTTGAGGTCGAAAAAGGGAAATTCGGGTTCTGTGCAGCCTAAACAGGGCATTCCGGCGCGGGTTTTGGAGGAGACGCGATTCCAGAGAATGCGGTTACAGGAGGCATGAGTCATGGGACCACGACAACCTAAGTCGTAAAATAGACAACCTTTGCGTTGTCCAAATTCGGTGGTTGTGGCTTTGTATGCAAAGTGAATGTTGCGGGTACAACCGGTTTCGGCGTAGGTGTTGAAGAAGGTTTGGGGACGGTGCAGTTCATCGAGAACTATATCAGAAATGCGATTAGTTGCGATCGCTACTAATATCTGCGTTATCCAATCAGGGTGTGCGGGACAACCGGGAATATTAATCACAGGTAAGCCGGCTTGACTGACAAAATCTTTACCTAAAAAACCCCCTGCTTCCCGTTTAAGAAATTGCAGTCCTTTGGAGTCGCTGGGGTTAGGTGACATAGCGGGAATTCCTCCCCACGTTGCACAGTCTCCCACAGCCACAATAAATTTCGCAACTTTAGCTAAATCGTCTAACCAATCTTTCATGGGACGGTCTGCAAACCGGTTCCATTCTCCTGTACCATTGGGGGCGTTAACTACGCTACCTTCAAATACCAAAATATCCAGAGGAGTTTTCCCTAAAATACAGTCCCATAACAGGGTTTGGACGTTATCACCTAGTTCTACTCCCAAGGAAGGATGCCAAAGTATTTTAATCCCGAAATCAGCAATTAAATCGCAAGCTGTAGGTTCTTCGGCATTAAGAAATGACATGGTGTTACCCGAACAAGCACCACCTTGTAGCCAGAGTACATTAGTCATTAGCTATGTCTTTCTATATATGTTGACAATGCACAATTAAAGAAGTTCTGTAGGGGTATAATTTCCCTTTTTGAGAGGATTTACTTGTAGAGAATGACCTATTGATCAATATTTATTATTTTAAACTAAGGTGTTATTTAAAGCAATTAACTTTTTTTAAATAAAACTTAAGAATTAGGAGTGTGAGATATTATAGTAAATAAAAAATATAAGAGTAACATCATAGATATCAGCATTAATCAACGGTATCTGAGAGGATTTCCCCCACCTTTAAAGTTTTTCCGCCTACTGTTACCTCATCATCATCAACTAATTTCCGTCCTCTCCGTGTTTCCACTATGCCATTAACTTTAACCTCACCATCAACAATCATCCATTTAGCTTGACCTCCAGTAGAGGATATTCCCGAAAACTTCAAAAACTGGTCGAGTTTAATCATTTGTCTTTTACCAACTAATTAAAAAGTATCATCTATAGCAATATATCAGAATTTAGGATTTTGGCAACAAATTAAATTCTTGCAAAGCCGGTAAAAAGTTTTTATTCTCATGACTAGGACGACTGAGTTTAATTAAGGCAAAACGTTGTAGAATAGTCAGGCTTTTCCATGCCTCAATTGTAATTGTCACACCTATTTCTTGAGCTTTTTCGTGGACACTGTTAGGAATAGTGGTAATATCTAGCCATACTGGATTAGCTTCAATGGGTAATTCAGCTACAGGTTTACCAGTCAGTTGCAATACCAACTCTTGAATATAATGTCTGTAATCATGAATTTGAATATCTGTACCACAAGGTAATGTCATTAAATTTTGACGTGATTCTTGATTCATCTGATTCCATTGGGCTAATTTTAGCTTAATACCGCAAGTATCTAGCTTATAGCGTACTTGCATAGGAATACAACGCCAAGAATCAACAAAATCTGCTTCAAATTCAAAAAAATCTGTCATAAAAGTGATTATAATTATAAGATATAGATTTATATAATTATTCTAAATTATTTATGAGAAAATACAGTTAAATTTTATTAAATAGAATCCAAATATCATGAATATTAATTCCCAGCATGATCTTAGTGCCATTGTTTTAGCAGGTGGTAAAAGCACTCGCATGGGTAGAGATAAAGCTTTAATTCCCATTCAAGGTGTACCCATGTTGCAATTAATTTGTACTATAGCAGAATCTTGTACTGATAAAGTTTATATCGTCACTCCCTGGCCAGAACGTTATCAAAAATTGCTCACACCTAACAGTCAATTTATTCAAGAAGTTCCTTTACCTGGGGAAACTGGAAATGAACCTCGAACACATGGACCTATTGTCGGTTTTATGCAAGGATTAACCGCAGTGGAAACAAATTGGGTACTTTTATTAGCTTGTGATTTACCGAATTTGCGACTAGAAATATTACAAAATTGGATATCTCAATTAGAGACAATTCCAAACAATAAAATGGCGGCTTTGGTAAAAAATAATCACATCTGGCAACCTTTATGTGGTTTTTATCGCCGTCGTTGTTTACTGGAATTAACTCAGTATATTGAACAAGGTGGACGTTCTTTTCAACAGTGGTTAAAGCCGGATTCTGTTCATATCTTACCTTTATTAGATGCCCAAATGTTATTTAATTTTAACAGTAATATCTCCGACTTCTGAGAGAAATTAGAGATATTTTACGAACCTAAAATTTGCCTTAAACATTACGGGTATTGATTCCGTATAAACACTTGTGTTAAGCTATGTAGTGACAAATAAAATCTAGTTTATATATTTTGCATCTCATTTTGATTAACCAGGAGTATCAAAAATGCCAGTAGGTTTACCTGAATTTGTGGAAAACCCGGAAAATCGTTGTCCAGTAATTCTCTTGCTTGATACTTCTGGCTCAATTTCAGGACAACCTATACAGGAGTTAAATAGAGGTTTGGCGGCTTTTAAAGAAGATGTGATGAAAGATGCTCAGGCTTCTTTAAGTGTAGAAGTTGCTATTGTGTTAGTGTCACGAAGTTTTCGCCACGATGGAATGGAGAGAATAAAGTGTAAAGAAGCGAAAATGGAAAAAAGCTAAAAATATACCTGTAGCTGGATTAAACGCCTAAAAAAAGACCGCTATGGATGAAGGACAATCAAAAGTGAGGTAGCCTCTCATGACCATAGCTGAAAGAGAGCAACAAATACTACGAGTGAAAGAACAAAGCTTTCAGCCAGAGATAGAAGAAGCATTAGAGCAGAAATTGCGAGAAGGAGTCCTAGAAGTAGTTAAAATGACTCTAGAAGAAGCTCTGGTAGAAGAAGTGAAGGTATCCCTGGCAGATATGGGCGACCAAAAACCTCGACGTTCAGGCTTCTTTAAACGAACACTCGATACACAGTATGGACATATTGCTGATTTAAAAGCAATACCCGTGAATGAAATTAATAGCCTACAAATAATTACTAATATTAATTCTGC
>NZ_VIKX01000101.1 GCF_009711935.1 Dolichospermum sp. UHCC 0259
CTCCTATCCCTGTTACTTCCTAATTCCTTTTTAGTGGGGGAGTGTGAACAGTTACAATTGGGTAGCTTATCTATGACTATAGATCGGGAAATAGCACGGGCTATTTATGTGCGGTTGCTTGATTCCTGACTATATAGGAATCAACCCGGATTCCTATATGTCTTCATTGTAGTTTGGCAATAAACAAAGAAACAAAATCTGCTCTGTTTGTTTTCAGCCTTGATTCAAACCTTAATTAAAATTTATACCCTCTCATTAGCCAATATTGCCAATCCGCTAATGCTTCTTTGGTGTCTTCATCTGCATCTATAGCTTCAATTTCTGACAACTTGGCTGTAAAAATATCCTCGCCCTTACCACCTGGATAACCCACCTCCACGAACATATCTTTCAGACATTCATCATCAGGAGCCATTCCCAGCACTTCCACTTCTTTTTCTTCCACGACTGAAGACTTCCTACTCTTTTTTTTCCACTTGGCTAAAAAAGGAAAATTGAGAGTATCATCTAAGTAATAATACCAACCCATTGCCCTTTCTTCTTTGTCGTCCGCATCAACAATAATTTCTTCGTTAATGCGATGTTCCCGTATATCATCAGATTCAATACTTGGCATAAAATTGGGATATCTAATAAAATATTTAGTATATTATAATGCAATGATTAAAGATGGATGTCAACCTCTAATCTTTTATTTTTTGCAACCAAGTACGAAAACCTCCTAACTCTACGTCAGATAAGCAGATATGTTCGTGGTCATATATACGCAATAAGCAATTAAGTAGCCATTATGAACTGCGTACACCAGGACATATAAAAAACTTCTTATTCCCCTCCTCGCTTGCGGGTTAGGATTGGGGTCTTATTTTCAAGTCAGGTGAAGCGAAAAATTTAAAGGTATGTGAATAAAAGTAAAATCGCCCAAAACTCTCTTCCTGGTTTATGATATTTTAGGTTGGTTAGCATCTGGTATGTCTTACTCAGAAATATTAGAGGATTTTCCTGAATTAACAGAAGACGATATTAGAGCTTGTCTAGAATTTGTTGCTGACCGTGAATATCGTTTAGTTGCTACGGTAGGTGCTGCTTGAAATTGCTTTTTGACTTGACCAAAATTTGAGATAAACGACAGCTATGAACCCTATTTTGCAACAAATTCAACACCATGCTGCCGCTCTACCGATATCATCGCAAGCGGAGTTACTGAATTATGCTGTTTATCTAGAACAAAAAGCACGAAAAAAAACGCCTATCACTTCCAACCAAGCAAGGCGCGAAGGTTTGGCGCAAGCATTGGCGCAGGCGGTGGCGTTAAATCCTTTTGCGGAAATTGCTGATCCAGTTGTTTGGCAGCGTGAACAACGCCAAGATCGCAATTTATTCGGGAGAGACGATGCTGATTGATAGCAATTTGATTATTTACGCCACTCAGCCGCCATATACACAGTTGCGTAGCTGGTTGGTGAATTATGCTACGCATTATTCTGCGATTAGTCGTTTGGAAACATTGGGCTACCATCGTTTAGGTGAGGCTGAAAAACAGGCCATCATGGCGATTTTAGATAACTTGGATATTTTGATGATCAATCAAGTTACGCTTGAAATTGCGGTTGCTTTGCGCCAACAGCGAAAAATGTCCGTAGGTGATGCCCTAATTGCTGCAACCTGTTTAGATTCTGATCTACCGTTAGCAACGGCAAATATAAAAGATTTTGAGTGGATAGAGGGTTTGGTGATCCACAATCCATTGGAGCTAGGGAGTTAGCATTTTATGGGTGATTTGATGGCGCAGGGGCGGGACATTTCGGGGTTGGGGCGTATGAGCAGTAAAAGAGCAAATTAATCGCGTGGATGTGATTTAGGAAATTATTTAATTTTTGACTTGTTGGAAAGTTTTATAATTTCTACAAACAACCTCTAAACAAATATCTCCTTCTAAATGAAAATAAATTAGTGATTGTAAATTGGTGTTAATTATTCCAGTTTGATTGACAAATGGATAGGATGTGGATAAAAATTCCGGGATATTATCTTCAATTTTTTTGAGTTCAACTTCTCCTACCCAAAAACAGATATCTTCATCATTTGCATTTAGAGGTTGGGAAAAAACCAGGTGAATAATTTGGTAAAATTCAATAGCTACATCATCAGCTTCAGGACCGAAAGTGAAGTCAAGACGTAATCCCAGGTTTTGAGGATTTAAAGAAATACCAACTAAGTCAGCACTTTTTAAATCTTCGAGAAAAGTAGTGAGGGTTGGTGTAATTGTTGTTGTCATAAATTTACAATCTCTCCAGTATTATGAGTATTAGCTCCAGAAACAAATTCTATCTGCTCTCCATATTGATTGTAGCGACGACGATAAGATTTGCCATCAACTGCTTTAATTCTAGGACCTGTGCGGACAATTTCCCCATTTGGTCGAATATGAATTTGGCTACCATCTGGATGCTGAAATGTTTCATAACCCCCTTGAGTTTGCGTTTTAAATTCAAATCCTTGGTTACTGAGAATTATTAAGACTTCTGATCGAGTTTTTCCTGTTAAGTTAGGTAGTTGTTGAGCGGCTATATTCATTTATAAGAGCTTGTCTATTATTCCCATTTTACTCTCTATTTTTTAGGGTGAGTTGTGGTTAAGTAATACACCAGTAATTTAAAAAAAGGTGCGTTACGCGATCGCTAACACACCCTACAAAACTATCACGCAAATCAAAAATTGATTTTAGATAATTATACCTGTCGATCACGTCTCGATGTTTGAAACTCTTCAAGATACTTTTTAGGATCTTTTTTAAATAACTTATATCTTAAATTATTGACCCTTAGAACTGCTTCAGACATTTTAGAGAGATAACTGTCATAGTCGGAGTCTTCGGAACTTCTAGCTGAGAAAGTATTGATTGCACTGCTGATCTGACTTTCTATCCTATCTATTCTTGAATACAAATCATCTACATTTTCTTTTTTAATAAGTTTGCATGGAAAATTCCAGGTAGTTACATCTTGAAGTAAATTGATTTGCTTTTCCAAATCATCTAGTTGAGCTTGCCAGTCTAATAACTTTTTTTGAAATGGATTTGCCATACTCATTTGTTAAAAACTCCTTAAAGGGTTTGATCTGAAATAATGGTGTGATATTTCATGAACTTTACTCTGCAAGTGTTTCACCATAATTATCAGTAGAATCTGAATTTTTAATTATTGTTTCTATCTCCCCCCCAGAAGTTTTTGACGGGTTCCAGATAAAAGACGAGAGAAGAAAGAAGAGGTCTCTCCAAGAGCAGGAGTAACTACTAGATTTGCAATCTCAATAGTAGATATAGTTATTGATTGAAGTGCATATTGCACTCCTCTAATCAAGTTCATAAATGCACCAAATAAATTATTTGATGCTAAGAATGTCGACATATCTTCTAAATAGCTGTCAATCACAGTAGGCGTGGTGTTAATCTGGTCAAGTATTTCGTTAATTGATTTAACCTCTTCCAATACTTTTGGAGTAACTTTAATTTTCTGTAAACTATTTTTTGTTGTCTCAACTGCTTTTTTAGCTGATTCTTTCTCCTGTACAATTGCTTTTACTTGTGATTCTATATCTCGAACCTTTGATTCTAAATTAAACGCATTAAAATCAAAAAAACCAATTTTGTAAACCTGACTAGATAAAGCTACAGTTTTTTGAAGCAGATTTTCTAATTTTGTCTGCACAATGTGGCATTGATCAAGAACTGGTTGAAGCATACTTAATTTTTTTGTGTTACTTTTCGGTTATCCTACACCACTTACCTAAACCTGAAAAGCGGAAAAAAGCGGATTGCAAAAAAAAATTACAAACAGACGGAAAAAAGCTGAAAAATACGGATAAAGTCTGCTATCATTACTTGTGTCGCGTTACATTTTTAACTATGCAGGTTCACGAACTACTACAACTTGTGGATGAGGCTGTCTACCTCAACACAGGCAAACGTCTCAATGACTTGCAACGTGGAGTTATTGAAGGGACACTAAAGCATCAAAAGTATGCTGATATTGCCGAAAATTGTGGTTGTAGCGCGGGTCATGCAAAAGATATAGGTTACGAACTTTTACAAATGTTATCTGATATTTTTGATGAACCAGTTGATAAAAGTAATCTTAAATCTGTTCTAGAACGACAGGGAAATGTGAATATTTCTTTGGGTGATAATAATAACAGGAATATATTTGAAATTGGCTGTATAAATATTGGTTCTAAACAACCTAAAACTAAACCAGATAAAAGTCATGCTGGTAATTCTAAGTTACAGAAACGTAATAAGAATAAAACTCAGATAGAAAAAATTGATAAATTACGGTATTTTGGTTTAAATGATGAGCAAATTGCAGAGGTGCTAGAGTTACCTTTAGAAATAATTAAACAGGTAGAATCAGATGATTGAGCAATAGTAGTGTATATATGTTAGAGTATAGTTGGCTCTAATTGTTAGAATTAAAGAAACAGTTTACAAAAGCAATCATGATAATTTCAGATGAAGTCGTCAAAGCAATTAGCATTTTTAAATGATCTGACCATATTGATTACTTAATGAATCCATATAAT
The DNA here is from genome assembly GCF_009711935.1 of Dolichospermum sp. UHCC 0259. Taxonomy (GTDB): domain Bacteria; phylum Cyanobacteriota; class Cyanobacteriia; order Cyanobacteriales; family Nostocaceae; genus Dolichospermum. Next base: position 4,582 of record NZ_VIKX01000101.1, read on the forward strand.
AAGAGATTTTATATATCTTAAAAACTACTTTCGCCTACTCCAATAAAATGGTTTGCGCTTATGATGCGCTACTGCTAAAATCCGAATTTGCTCATCTTCCAAAACACGATATAAAAGAGAATAGGGAAACTTTGGTAAAATTAACCGACGAATAGAACCGCGAATTTTTGCCCCAATTTCTGGATAATAAATCAAACAATTTACAGCCTGTTCTACCGCTTCTAAATATTCTAAACCAAGATCCGTTTTTTGCTGCTCATAATAATTGATAGCATCAGTTAATTCTTGTTCTGCCAAGGGATGAAATATAACAGTTATCATTGTAAAGATGTACGCAATTTACTAAACACTTCTTGAGACGAAATACCAGCAATATTACCGTTACTCATATCTTCATCCCGTAATTCTGCTTCTTGTATCCATTCCTGGGCAACTTTTTGGTCAATTTCACCAACTTGTCCTAAATGTTCAATCAGACGAGCTACTAATAATGCTAGAGAATCATTTGGTAAAGCCAGGACTTGAGCTTCTAATTGTTCAATAGTCATAAATTATCTAATCTCCCTATACTATGCTAATTATACAGTCAAGCTTATTTTAACTATAGCAACTTAAAAGTTTTGCTATACCGTAATTAACAAAATTTAACCTAAAAAGCAGCAAATTCCGTATATTTCCGAATCTCAGGAGATTTAAACCCTAAAATAATATGTGCTTTTGGTATTCCCGCAGCAACCAAAATCATTAGCAATACTTTATCATCCATTAAATCAAGATGTAATAAAGTTCCATAGATCCGATAACCATTTTTCCAACCTGTTTCTACGAATAAATAATGATCATTTTGGTTCTACCGCTCCTTTTCTAATTTTTTAGAATAGATAGGGCTTAAACCCTGTTCTTAATTGAGTTTGAGGCTTTAATATATTCAAAAATAGGCGATCGCTTATTAGGAGATTATTTTAATGTCTTCACTTTATAGAATGCTAGATAGGGCTTGCTGAATAAACAATATTATTTTTGTCTTAAATTACCTGCTGAATGTGGGTTAGAAGAATGGTTAGAAAATAACCCGGATTCCACAGATTCATGAGTTTTTAAACACAATGTTTCCCATTTAGGGTTTAACGCATTGCGCTAAACCCCTATGAGAGAATTATGTTTTAAGCAAAGACAAACTGTTGAGGATCTGTCAAACTCAAACTGCTGGCTTGAATACCAGTCAGAGTAGCAATAGTTTGACCAGCAAAGATAATCTCTGTATTACCACCAACCTGATTTAAGTTGAAGTTAGATGCAGTAGAGCCTAAGATACCAATCTTATCGAGGCCAATTTGGAAGTCAAGGATAGTATTAGCAGCTTTTGGTGCTTCAACATTAAAGATCCTAAATTCATCAGCACCAGCGCCACCTGATAACAGGTTGCCACCACCAAGACTAACATAGAATTTGTCGTTACCGTCGCCACCTAATGCCCGGTCATTGCTACCCAACCAGAAAGTATCATTACCAAGACCACCGGATATGCGGTTGCCACCTTTACCATCTCTAGCTTCAAAGGTATCGTTGCCATCACTACCGAAAATGCGATCGCTCTTATTCACAAAAACAGTATCGTTACCACTACCCAGATCAATGGTGTTGTTACCAGAATCTATAAATGCAGATACGCTAGTGATCTCTACACTGTCATTTCCTGCACCTGTAAAGAGGATGTCTTGTTTGCCATCAAAGCTTTGACCTCTAACGGCTAAGATATCGTCATTACCAGATGTGCCGGCGATTAACGATTGAGCAACACTGGGTGTTATTTTCAGAGCAGCTAAAGTTGGATCATGATCGCTGGCTCTTTGGGCGTTGTTTACGAACTCACTATTAACATGAACAATATCTACCTGGGCAGAACTGCTCAAATTATTGCTCACCAAAATATGATCGAGGGATTGGGAATTACCATCGAAAATGTAGGTATAACGTTCGTTTTCTGGCAGAGTATTAGAAAGATTGGTGAGGTTGCCACCTGCAAGAATGCTTAAAGGAGAAATGAATTCAAATTCATTTAAATCACCCACAACAACCACATTAGGATTGAGTTTTGTGGCAAAAACAGAATCCACAAAACCTTTCACCGCTTCAGCTTGGGCGCGACGCTGATCTAAAGAGCCGTTAATGGTGTTGTTTTCTTGTCCGTTACCACCAGATTCACCTCCCACAGAAGGTTGATTAACTCCAAAAAGTGGTCTGCTACCGCCTTTAGAGGAGAAGTGATTATTTACCAGTGTCACCTCTTCACCATTGAAGGTAAAGTCGGCAATTAGGGGTAATCGGCTGTCAGTGAAGGCTGTAAAGGAAGATGCGGGAACGGTTTTGACAGAGCCTTCTACTAAACTAACGCGACTTTCATTGTAGAGGTAGGCATTACGGATGTTTGCGCCTGGTTGTCCGCCATTGGTGTTGTTGGTAATGAAAGTATTGTCAATGAATTTGTAAGTTGGGCCACCTGCGGTAACGATCGCATCTACAAGAGTTTGTAAGGTGACGCTGGCGCTGACAATGCCATTATTGGTGCTACCGCTATTGTCTTGAATCTCCTGTAAACCGATGATATCAGGAGTTTTGAGATTATTGACAATTTGTTGAGCGATCGCTGTAAACTGACCATTGGCAATATCTGTATTACCATCAGCATCATTCGGATCAAGGTTGAGGATGTTATAAGTAGCAATCACTAAAGTATCACCACCCTTATTCAGAGTCGTGACTTCCGGTTGCAGGGTAGAAGGCTGAATATTGCTAACAAATGGTTCAGTGGGAATAATCTCAAAGTTACCAAAGTTGTAACCCACTACCCCCGTCACATCCCCCAACTTAGCCCCAACATTGACATTAGGGAAGACAAAATCAAATACTCCATTGTCAGCATCAATTTGAATCCGTTCGGGGTTGAAGTCGTTGGGAGAAATATTGATTGTGCCACGCTGACTTAAACCTGTTGCTCCCACACCATTATCTACAACGGTGTAAATTTCCCCAAAACTATTGGTAGGACTAACTGCAACTAAGTTTTTGGCAGTGACGCGCATTCCTTCTAGAGATTCAAAGAAATCAATACCGTCGGTGGTGGGGTCAAAAGATGTCAGTCCGTCGTCGTCTATTACTTGTGTAGGTGGAATCCTTCCTCCTGCACCGATAATCATGGCAGCAGGGAGAGGATTATTACTGGAAGGGATGGTAATAGTAGGATTGCCACCTATTTGGGTAGTTGAGAGATTGCCTGTGCTGACACCACCAGGAGTAAATTCGCTGACTGTACCTGTAACAGTGATGGAGTCACCAACTTTAACCGTAGGTGCGCTACTGGTGAAGACAAAGATAGCTTCAGATGTAGCGATGTTGGTATCGGGGTTGGGATCTTGCAGATAAAACCCATTAGAATCTACAGCGGTGACAATACCGGGAACTGCCGTCACTACTTTACCGACAAAAGGCGATGTATGGCTTGTACCTTGAATGTCACTAATGCGAGTGGGTGTATTGACTTCAAAAATCGTAGTAGTTTTGCTGATTTCGTTAGCAACCACCAATAAAGGTTTGCTGTTAGGGCTGTCGTTGGCGGAAATAAAGGTCAGTCCTTCGGGACCGGAATCAGTTAAACCGGAAGCAGCATTAACGCTGAAATCGCGGGTATTGACATATTGGACAAATTGGGGGCTGTTGGGATTGGTGACTTCATAGACCATGACACCGCCAACACGCTCTAAACCAATGAAAGCATATATGCGATCTGAAATTGCTCCAATAACTACACCTTCTGGTTCAGGTCCTTTGTTATCACTGCGGTTATCGAAGTTGTTACTATTGTTGTTGGAATTGTAGTTTCCAGGTAAAGCGAGGCCCGTAATGCGCTCGAAATCTGCGCCGCTATCATAAACCCGTTTACCAGCACTATCCCAAATTGTAAAGGAACGACCGCCAAAGGTATAGATTTGATCGTAGTCCCCATCGCCATCGGTATCACCCAAGGTATTCGTAACTAGCAAACGACCTAAATTTTGAGGAAGTTTGAGGGTAGCCGCATCAGGGAAAGCTGTGGGGTCAAGATTGAGACTAGAAACGGTGACTTCTTCACTAAATCCAGCATAGTCGCGGGTATCACCTTCATTGGCGGTGACGTAGTAGGTTTGACCATTAACTGTGTAAGAAGCGATCGCATCGGGTTGATATAAACCAAAAACTGGCCAGTTCTGAATATTGATTTTTCCACCACCACCAGAAGTACCATTCACATCCCGATCGCTCGCATCCAAGGCATTAGAGGTGATGTTATAATCTTTGAAACCTAGAGGCAAAATTGACTCTACTGTGGCTGTGGCGATATCTACGACAGCGATCGCATTGTTTTCTTGCAGCGTTACCCAGGCTTTCGTCCCATCGCCAGAAAAGGTAATATATTCTGGTTCTAGGTCTTGGGCAACTGATGAACCAGATCCAAAGATTCTCACTCCTGAAGCTTTGAGGGCATCAATTTGGCTATTGAAGGGAGTAAAGGATGCTTCTTGGACGGTAGGAGTCGCAACACCACCAGCTAAGTTAATAATACTGACTGAACCGACAGGATCGGTGGTATAGGCATTGTTAGGCTGACCTTCATTGGCGGTTAAAACCTTTGTGCCATCGGGGGTAAAGGTGAGCATATCTGGCAAAAAGCCCACATTCACCTTACTAATAAAAGCACCTGTGGACGCATTGAAAAACTGAACTTCCCCTGGATTGTCGTCAGATGTGGTTTGATTGGTAATAGCGATCGCTACAGCGACGATTCCATCACTCACAGTCCCGGCTTTACCAACGGCTACACTGTTGGGCAAGAGGGTAAAACCACCCGCAGTTGCCCCATCAGGATCACCAGTGGTATTAAATGCCAAATCACCGATTTTACTGGGACTAGCTGGGTTAGCGAGATTGAGGATTTCGACTACCGAACCGGCAACCACAAATAGGCGATCGCTAATGGGATCAAAAGCCGGAATTTCGCCACCATTGCTGCTAGTGAAACCACCAATTTTGGTTAAAAGACTAGAACCATTGTTGGTAATAGCGATATTTTGGGTTGTGGTTGCACCCAGGGCAATTCCTGAAGATGGTGTAGTGAGGCTTAAGACGGCAGTTTCGGTCTCTTCTGCTATACCATCATCAGTGGCGACAAAGGTAGCTGTGGCACTGGTTTGACCATTAGGAATAGTTAAAGTTCTGGTGGAGACAGAATAATCACTAGGAGTAATCCCAGTTCCCCCTATGTTTAAGGTAACGGTTTGATTACCTGATACCGCCGCTGACGTTGTTGCTGTGACGGTGATTTGATTGCGGCTAGATTCCGAAGTTGTGTTACTACTGACCGCCAGATTAACTGTTGGTAATGATCCAAAGTCGTTATCGGTAATGCTAACTGCAATTGGAGCGATCGCAATATTGTTATATTGAGCATCGGCACTGGTGACAGTTTGGGTAATTGTCCCTGGATGATTCCCTTCTACAACTGCATCATCAACCGCCGTCACTGTCACCACTTGGGCAATATTCCAATTAGCAGCAGTAAAGGTGAGTGTGGATGCGGAAGTTGTTAATTGACTGTCGGGATTGATGGCTATCGCTACATCTGCGGTTGGTTGACTGTTTAAAACCAGTGTATAACTATCCGTTGCCCCACCTTCTGTGACATTGGTTGTACCACCAGTTTGAGTTAGGGTAATACCAGCATTGGATACCGCACCTAATGTAAATGCTGTACTACTAAATGGCACATCTGGGGCTGTGGTATCAATACTCTGATCACCTGTACCATCTTGGGCAATCCAATTGGTAGGATTATTAATAATTGGCAAATATGCCGCAAAGTTAGCCTGTCCGCTACGATCGCCATTAAAGGCTGCTACATCGGCATCATCATCTAAAGTAGATAAATCCAGCGCATTCAGTCCAGCCGTTAAGCCTGTATTGGTTAGTAATCCATTACTAGGATTAAATCCGCCACTGGCGATCGCTGTAATAAAGGTGGGTAAAGCTGCACTTCCCTGATAAGCATAGATTATTTCATCACCTGCACCAATCCCGCGATTTGTACCCCGTGATGGTGATAACGCAGAAGCATCTACAACTGTTCCTGTGCTGGCTGTGATTGTTCCACTACCAATGTTGTCAATGCGGACAATTGTTCCGGCGGTAACTAACGATGTGGCTGTCCAACTAAAAGCACCTTCGTTTGTATCAACCCAAGCCGTACCATTCCACTCGTTATCTTCAAAAATAATTACTTCACCGGGATTAATGTCAACTAATGCCACAAAAGCAATGTTGTCATTACCATCTGCATTATATCCAACAAATGCGATATTTCCTGTTGTTAGTGCCATAAGTTAAATTTTCCCTGTGATTTTAGAAAATCACATACAAATAATTGGTTATATCCTATCTAGTAGGATTCACTAAATAGGTTAAGATGCTGATAAGTGGACATTATCAAAACATTATTTAAAGGATTATTTTTGCCAACATCAGTGTTGCTGAAAAAGTTTTCCTGTGATAATTGGTATCTGTTTAAAAATTCTGGCGTTGCTAAAACCAAGGATGAATTTATTAGAGATGTTCCATGGAACGTCTCTACAAGAATGATAGAAAACAAAGATTTAATTTCTATCAGATGCAATACCTTCGCCATTTTTGTGTAGGTTGGGTTGAGCGGAGCAAAACCCAACAAATGCGTTGGGTTGCGTGCCTTAACCCAACCTACTACGAATCAAGAAATTTTTGAATTTGGCTACAATATTGAGATGGTTTTGAATTAACTCAAAACAAATTGGTTAGGGTTTGTTAAACTCAAACTATTGGATTGAACTCCAATAAGAATCGCTATGATGTTGCTACCAAAGATAATTTCTGTATCACCACCAACTTGATTTAAGTTGAATTGGGATGCAGTAGAGCCTAAAATAGCGATTTTATCAACACCAATTTGGAAGTCCAGGATAGTATTAGCGGCTTTTGGTGGTTCAACATTAAAAATCCTGAATTCATCAGCACCCGCACCACCTGATAGCAGGTTGCCACCACCGAGGCCAACATAGAATTTGTCGTTACCATCCCCACCTAAAGCCCGATCGCCACTACCCAGGAAGAAGGTATCATTACCAAGACCACCGGACATCCGATTACTACCTTGGCCATCTCTAGCATCAAAGGTATCATTACCATCGCTACCGAAAGCGCGATCGCCTTTGTTGACAAAGATAATATCGTCACCGCTACCAGTATCAACATTGTTCTTACCAGCAAGCCCTAAAATAGATGCAGTTGCTAGGTCTACTTCATCGTTTCCAGCACCAGTAAAGACAATATCACTGATACCATCAAAGTCAGTTCCAGCTATCAAGATATCTGCACCGGGAGTTCCTGAAATGAGTTTTCCGGGAACGTCTAAAACTGTATCTTCCCGGAAATTGAGGTTTTGGATTCTGGTATCTCCTTCTGGGGGTGTTTCCACAATATTGAAAGCTTTATTCCCACCTATGGGGAAGTTTGCAGCTAAAAATTCAGCTAGTGTATCCTGTTCCGAACCATCCGCAGCAAAGGTAGCAACACCAGTTCTAGTATCATTACTAGGTTGGGTTAAATCAACGCGATTTTCACCAAATTCAGGAAATGGGTAGTTATCACCACCACCTGCTAGGAAATCAAGGGTAATTAGGCGAATTTGCCGATTTGCATCTCCTACCAATTGCCCATTTTCCACAATTACATCTAAGATTTGACCATTGTTAGGATCAACAATAGCTAAACTACGAATGCGATCGCCTTCTGTTTGTACAGCAGTCACTCTACCATTCGCATTTCGTTCAAAGACAATAGCCTGTTGACTGGAGTCAAAACTAAACTGAATCCCACTAACCTGGGGAAATTGTCCAGGAGTCGCACCATCAGCAGTTGCTGCTACACCATATTCTAAAATTTGCTCTAATTCTGCTGCGGTGACAGTCAACAAAGATAAGCCATTATTGAACCGCAAACTATTCATAATGTCTAGCTGGGAAATCTCCCCAGTTTGCTTACCAGAAAAGGAGTTTTCTTGGGTAGGAATCAATGTCCCAAATTGATCTACCTGACCAATAGCATCACGAATACCACCGCCATTTTTGATGGATACTTGCACAGTAGCATCAATAGTTTTAGCAAAGAACAAATTAGCATCCGCAGACAAATTACCCAAAGTTGTTTCTTGAGTTCTTACCTGTTCTCGACGACCTTCGATATATACCGTACTCCGACCAAAAACATTACTATCTTGTGCTGCAACCAACCCTTCAACAGCGTCGGTTAGCTGTTTAACCAAATTACCTTTTGTCCCTTGAGCAAAAGCAGCTTCTTTACTGCCCCATAAAGCAATTACTTGATCCTCTGTAGTCGCAACTGGACCATTAATTACTAGATCTAAATCACTGACTTCATCCAGAGGACTACCATTAGCATCTACTAAAATACCATTAGCATCAAAATCTACTACCAATCTTCCTACATAGGAATATTCGCCATCAGTGCTAACAATGACTGCGGGATCTCCATCTGCATTAGTGGTGACGATGGGATAGGTATTTGTCGGTGTATCTCCAGAACGCAAATTATCATCACCATTAGCCAGGATAGTATCAGAACCACCAGCTATAACTACATCTACACCGCTTAACTTGGTAATTAGTTCTTGTTCTAGGGCAATTTGTTGCAGATGTGAAACTACAATAATTTTATTAATGCCTTGGGTTTGCAATTGATTGATCACAGGCTGCAAAATAGCAGCTAAGGCATCCATATCATTTGCTTTTGTTCCCTGTACCTTTGTCCCGGTGGGAGAAGAAATACTTTCTAATAATTGGGTGGTAGCACCAACTACACCTATTTTTTCACCACCTCTTTCAATGATTGTTGCTGGGGCAATTTTCGGGGTGGTTGTTCCTGCTAGGGACGCTGTGGGATTTGTTTGAAAGGCTGTATTAGGGAGAATATTAGGAGTAAATAAACCAGATAAATTGCTATCTGCGGCAAAATCTAAGTTAGCAGATAGGTAAGGAAATTGAGTGCCTACCCATCTATCATCGGCTAAACCTGCTCCCCGATATTCTGCTTCTATAATGGTTCTTAAAACTTCCGAACCCAGATCAAATTCATGATTACCAAGGGCAGAGGCATCAAAGCCAATGATATTCATAATTGAGATATCAACTCGACCACTACCTTCTCTTAAACTACTATAGCTATTATTGATGGTTGCATTGGGTAAACCGAAAAGTTGATTGTAGATATCATTAAATAAGCCACTGTTACGGAAAGTTATATCTCCTGCGGCGCTAAAAAATGGTCCGGCTAGGTAGTTATCTCCCGCAGATAGGGTAATAGAGTTGTCAACTGAGTCTTCTAAGCTATCAACAATTGCTGCAAAGTTAGGTGCATCAGAAATTGCATTTACACCACCTTCTAGGTCAGAAGCATGGAGAATTTGCAGTCTAAAATCTGTCATGGGATCACCTCAAAACCTTTTAGAACTAGGATTGAATAAATAACTTAAGATAGAATTAAGAAAGTATAGGTAAATAGTTAAATTTATTAAGGTCTCTAGAGGAAAAATTAAACGCAGATTATTTTTTAGATCATGATATTCAACATCTCCGGTAATTAAGTGGGTATCACCTGAAACTGTTGTAGGGACAATTCATGAATTGTCCCTACAATAATTTTGCAAGAGGTCTATTTAGGACTTGCTGATTTTATACAAAAGCGAAATTAGCAGCAGTCAAACTTGAGGTACTGACACCACTTAAAGTAGTAACGGTTGTTGTACCGATCGCAATACTATTACCATTGAGAGTTAGATCACTAAAGTCAAAACCTGCGCCTTGACCAGAAATACCTAAGACATCAGTACCGATTTGGAAGTCAAGAATCGTATTAGCAGCTTTGGGTAATTCACCATTGACAATCCAGAATTGGTCAGCACCAGCACCACCTGATAGCAGGTTGCCACCACCGAGGACAACATAGAATTTGTCGTTACCATCCCCACCTAAAGCCCGGTCATTGCTACCGAGGAAGAAGGTATCATAACCAGCACCACCAGACATCCGGTTGCCACCTTTACCATCTCTAGCATCAAAGATGTCATTACCATCGCTACCGAAAGCGCGATCGCCTTTATTCACAAAGATCGTATCATCACCGCTACCCAGATCAACGATATTATTACCTGAGTTGGGTAAACCGGATACAGTGGACAGTTCTACCTCATCTTTACCTGCACCTGTAAAGACAATGTTATTTTGACCATTAAATTGACTACTAGGAGTGGCAATTAATTTATCATCTCCTGGTGTTCCTACAGTTGTGGGTTGGTTGTCAATGATATTTTCAATTGCAATGACAAAGATATCATTAACAGTTGCACCTGCTTTATCTGTAGCAATTACTTTGACATCCAGTGAACCTGCAATTCCTGTTGTTGGAGTACCACTAAAGGTTCGAGTTGTAGAGTTGAAATTCAGCCAATCTGGTAAATTACTACCATCAGCTAAAGTTGCTGAATATTTAATTAAATCAGGAATTACGCCTTCATTGAGCAGTGTATTTTCAAATGTATCTGTTACTAACTGATGCAGTCTTGTGGTAGGATGAACATCGTCCCAAAAAGCATATTCATCAGGGTTAACTGGACTAGTAGCTGTAATTAGTGGCTGAGTAATATTAGTGAATTTGTAATTAGCAGGATTAGTCTGAACTGCTGTACTCAAACCAAAGATATCTACCAAAGATAAATCAACATTGAGGGCTGGTTCTAAGTTAGTTAAAGCTTGATTTAAAGCTGTATTAAAACCAATAGAAATTGCTCTAGCATTAGCTACATTATTATTAGCAATACTCGCAGGAAGAGATCCCAAATCTGTTAAATTACCAACAACAATTTCTTTAGCACCTAATTCTGCTAGAGTTGCGATCGCACTACCAATATTAGTAACAGCATTATTCACAGCATTAGTCACAGCTTGAGTATTATCTGCGGCAAGATTTAGAAAATCATTAGCACCAGCCCAAATTACATACAGTCCATCTTTACCAATAGAATTGGCATTTACAGTTTTAAATTGCTGAATTTGTGTTAATAATCCAGGTACGGTTATTTGCCCAAAAGTATTACTTACTCCTGTATTTGCGCCCAAAAAGGCGTAATTTTGAATTGATGGGTTTGTAAATTGTAAATCAGGGGCAAAGTAATCAACCCAAATTAAGCCATTAGAAAGACGACCTTGATAATTAGGTGATGGTGGAAATGTGTTACCAGAGGCTTTGTAGGCGTTACCTGTATCTGAGAGGCTATCACCAAAGATGACGAGGTTTTTATAGGGATTAACTGCGTCTGGATCGGAGAAGGTATCTTTGGGTAGTGTAAATGTAAAGGTAGAATTGACCTTGACTGTTTGATCTAAAAGTGGATTTTTGAGGATGGGTGCGGTATTCACGTTTTGTACCTTAATAGTGAATGTATCATTAACAGATGCTCCTATTTTATCTGTAGCTGCTACTTTAACATTCAAACTGCCAACATTGTCATTGGTGGGAGTCTCGGAGAAGGTGCGAATTGTGGCATTAAAGCTCAACCAACTTGGTAAAACTGTTTTGATCTGCTATTCTTCCTCTATTAATTGTTCTACAAATTTTTGTACTAAAGGAACTTGAAAAGCATCACCTTCTGGCGTGAGAATTTCCTTTCTGACCAGTTTTTTGATAACTCCTTTATCTTGCTGCGTAGGAGTTTCACTAGAGATTAAACGTCTGATAAAATCACGGTCATTATTTGCTAAACTTGTCCATAATTCCCGAAAATATTGATCACCTCGTTCTAAAACTATGGGAATAATAAATTTAACATCTTGAATAGTTACTTTTGCTGTTTTGGATTCTCTTTGTTTGATTCTAATATCTCGATTAATTAATTCCACCAATTCATAACATACCAACTGTACTAAATAAGGTTGACAATGGGTAAGTTTAATAATTTCATCTATAGTATCTAATTCATAGATTTGGGGAAATTCTTCTATGGGATTCACAATTAGTTCACGGGCTTCTAATTCTTGTAAATAAGACATTCGTAAAGCACGAGTATTGATTAAACAATCACTCCAATAATCGGGAAGTTCAGATAATTGATGTGAACCACTAAAAAGTAAAATCCACTGTTTTTGATGCTGTATGATGTTACGAAGGAAATTTAATGGTACATGACTTGTAGCGTCTATAATTTCACTAAGTCTTTCATATTCATCTAAGCACAACAGAAATTTTTTATTGGGATAAGTACGTGATATTTCAGTAAACCAAGTTTGTAATGCCAAAAAAGGTTCTTGGCGAATTTGTTCCTCATCTGGATAGGAAAGATTAATTTTTGTTGGTAGACGCTGGGCTGCCTCGATAATTGACTTAGCTAAATTTTCTGCTAAACCTCTTAAAGTTGTTGCTGCTGCTGCACCTTGCAAATCTACTAATAAAGGAATGATAGTTGATCCAATTTTATGGGGTAAATATTTAAGGGCAGAAGTTTTTCCTGTTCTACGTCCACCAAAAAGTAGTAATACAGGTGGTGACGCTGAAAGTGTGATATTTTCAATTTCTCTAAAGATGTCAATGCGTCCTTTAAAGCGATTTTTAGCTGTTTCTGGATCAAGGGAATTACCAGCAATGTAAACTTGAGGTATTTCTTGAGTCTTTTCTGCTTCTTGTTTTAATGTGTTTTGTGCTGTTTCAAGAATTATTAACCAGAGTTCTGCCACTTTGCTAAACAGAGTAGTTAATCTAGCATTTTTATTAAAAGCTAGGTTTTGTTTGAGTGCTTTTAAGTCTCTAATGGGAATATTGAATAGTTCGTATTGACGATAGCGAGAAGTTGCTTCATCTGCGGCTCGGACAGCTTGACTAATTTCTAAAAATGGGAGTAAAACATTATCTAATCCTGCGGGTGTTTGTGAAATTCTCCGAATAGGTTGGTTAGTAATTGCAACAATATCACTAACTTTTTGACAACGAATAAAAGTATCTACAGTAATATTAATAATTACCCTAGATGCTAGTTTTTGCTGATTAGTATAGGGAATTAAATAATCAAGAGGTAGTTTTTCACTCTCCCCCCACTTTCGAGAGTTTATAGGGTAGGTAGAAGTAGG
>NZ_VIKX01000102.1 GCF_009711935.1 Dolichospermum sp. UHCC 0259
GGGGAGCGGGGGAGTAGGGGAGTAGGGGGAGTAGGGGAGTAGGGGAGTAGGGGAGTAGGGGAGTAGGGGAGTAGGGGAGTAGGGGAGAAATTTCTTTCTTCTTTCTTCCTCCTGACTCCTGACTGGGCGCAGGCCCTGCGCCCCTACCTGGTCACTGAGCGAAGCCGAAGTGCTGACTCCTATTCCTCTTACAAATATCCGTTTTCTGCTAGGAAGGCGGTTGTAATTTCTTCTTGTTGGTGATTATTTCCAGGAGTTAGGAATTTTTCTACGTATTTGCCGAGGATGTCTCCTTCTAAGTTTACCCAACTTCCTGCGACTAAATGACTGAGATTGGTTTCGCTGTAGGTTAGGGGAATGACGGCGACTGTAAATTGAGATGATTCTGATTTGTATGCAGCGACGGTGAGGCTGATACCATTGACGGCAATGCTACCTTTAGGAACTATATAACGAGCGATCGCTTGTGGGGCAACAAAGGTCATTTCCCACGAACTAGCTGTTTGTTCAGATGTGATTAACTGACCAATTCCATCTACATGACCCATGACAAAATGACCGCCGACTTTACCACCTACCCGCAGGGACGGTTCTAAGTTGACGAATCTTTGTTGAGTTTCTTCTTGACCCAATGTGGTGCGGCGGAGGGTTTCCGGTGAAGCGGTGGCAATAAACCCATCTTTTAAGATTTCTTCAACTGTCAGACACACGCCATCTACCGCCACACTATCACCATAGGCTAAGTCCTGAATGAGCATCTTTGACTGATGCAGATAACTAATCTGCCACAAATCTCCCATTAAGGGTTTTATCGTTCCCAAACCTTGAATTAATCCTGTAAACACAGCTTTTCCAAAACTAATTTTATTTATTCCCTAATTTTGGCGGAAATTAACTAATAATTCTGGGAAAAAATGTAAAGCTTTCCCATTTTAATTTCTTTCCCAATTTTGGTAAATGAATATTAACATATTAACATCAATCCCCAGGCATACTTGAATCGGAGGATTAAAGAAGGATAAAATATGAAGGATAAATAAATTAGTTGTTAAGATGGTGTGAAATTAGTTTATTTATACCTAATTGTTAGTACACCACGGGGACTGTCAAACAACCCTTAAAAATTCCTAAAAAGCTTGTTTAGGTTGCTTTTTTTAATTTTTGATTCTTAATTTTTAATTTGATGAAGAGTGTATTATCTGTTACAGATTTCCAGGCGATTAAAGAACTTTAGAGGCTGAACCAATGATAGAAATGAAAGTCGCTGGTATAGCATTAGATGCAATCACCCGCAGCCCAATTGTACTTTTGAAGGATGGTTCAGATCGTCGTGCTTTGCCTATTTATATAGGTCAAGAACAGGCAAGAGCAATTATGGGGGCAATGGAAAATCAAAAGCCGCCTCGACCTTTAACCCACGATTTGATTGTGAATATGCTAGAAACATGGAATATGACTTTGGATAAAGTTATTATTCATACTTTGCAGAAAGATACTTTTTATGCGGCGTTGATTCTTCAGCAAGGGGATGTCAAAAAAGAAATTGATGCTCGTCCGAGTGATGCGATCGCTATAGCTCTCCGTACAAATACTCCTATCTGGGTCATGGAAGAAGTAGTAGCTGATGCTTCTATTCCCGTAGATCGTGATGCTGATGAGGCGGAACAGGAAGCTTTCCGGGAATTTATTTCTAATCTCCGTCCTGAGGATTTAATTAAGCGATTTGGTAATGGTGACAGCTAAATAAGTGTTGATTAATGATAACTGGGTTATAACTGCTGAGAATGAAGAAAAATAAGAAAATAGCAAAAAAGTTAAATTTCCTATATTTTTTCCTCAGACTCAGCAATCATAACAATTTTAGATATTCTGTCATCTTCATAGTTGCTTATTTAAAATTTCTAACAACAATGATAAATACAATACAATCAAGAATTAAAAAATATGCCCTCAGATAGATTTTTCTCAAGATTGTGATTCTAGATATTAATAGAGAAGTATTATAAAAAACATAAGTGATATTGCAATTAAACCTAAAAAATAGATAAAATTATTCAGCTTAATTATAAGAGTAACTTTTTACAAAATTTGATCAAAAGTCTGTTGTTTCCATAGCTAGGTAAGGGTGCAATAATCTCAATGTTAAATATTAATTATTGGAGGATCAGAAATTTACTAAAAATACCAGCAAAGTTAGTAGTGGTAAAAGCTACCAGTGCGATGCCTTTGGCGAGCGCAGCTATCGCTATTTTCGTGGGTAGCTTGGGACTACTAGGCTGGTATTTTGACATTGAAATTCTCAAACTGGGTTTTCCTGGTAGTCCTGCGACAATGAAAGCAAATACAGCATTATGTTTTTTGCTATCTGGATTATCCCTGTGGCTATCCCAAATCATGGCGGTTCAGAGGTCAAGTTTAGGAGAAACCAGGCGTATTCTTTACTTGAGGATTTCTCAAGTTTGTGCTGTAACAGTAGCCGGAATTGGATTACTAACAATTATTCAATATTTGTTTGGCTGGAATTTCGGGATTGATGAACTGTTATTTCGAGACTCAACAATAGTGGTGACGACATTTAGCCCTGGACGCATGGGGATTAACACCGCACTAAGTTTTTCACTGATTGGTTTAGCTCTACATCTAATTATTCAGCCAAGAAGACAGCGTAGCTATTGGGTTGCCCAAATTTTCACGATTATAACTGCTTTGATTTCCTTCCATTCGGTCATAGGATATGCTTACAAAGAGCAAATTTTCTATAGTCTTGTCGCATACGCAAGATCAATGGCATTGCATACGGCAGTGACTTTAATGTTACCATGTATCGGCATTCTGGGGGCGAGTTCAAAGCAGGGGTTAATGCGCGTCATAACTAATGATAGCTATGGTGGTGTAATAGCGCGGCGGTTATTATTCCCAGCAATAATTATCCCTTTTGTAGTGGGTTGGTTAATACTTAGCGGTCAACGGGCAATGCTATACGATCCAGGCTTTGCTATTTCGCTGTTTGCTATTGTTTTAATTATAGTTTTTAGCTGTTTAGTTTGGCAAAGTGCGCTGGTAATTGATCGCCTGACTCGTCAACGCTATCGCGCCGAAGAAGCATTAAAAATGAACGAAGAGAAACTACAAAGTTTTGTCAACGCTAACATTATTGGGATTTTATTTGGTGACGTTTATGGTGGCATTGAACAAGGAAACGACGAATTTCTGAGAATAGTTGGTTATACACAAGAGGATATATTAGCTGGCAGGATAAACTGGCTGCATCTGACACCACCAGAATATTTAGATTTTGATGAACAAGTAACCGCTCAAGCCCAGTCTAGTGCGAATGGTACTTGTGTACCATTTAAAAAAGAATATATTCGCAAAGATGGGAGTCGTGTTCCGGTGTTGGTTGGTTTTGTGTTAGTGGGAGAAAAACGGGAGAAATCAGTAGCGTTTATCCTGGATTTAACTGAACAGCAAGCAGCAGTGACAGAACTCCAGAAAAGTGAGAAGAAAATTCTCAAACTCAACCAAAAATTACGGCGACGAGTCACCGAATTACAAACTTTGTTGGACATGATTCCTATTGATATTGGCATAGCGAAAGATCCAGAATGTCAAACTATTAAAATGAATCCGGCTTTTGCCAAGCTACTGAAAATGCCGTTTGATCAAAATGCCTCCCTTTCTGCTCCTGTGGGTGAAAGACCAACAACATTTAAAATTTTCCGTGAGGGTAGAGAACTGACTGAAAAAGAACTGTCCATGCAGTATGCTGCGGCTCATGGTGTGGAAATTTTGGATTCTGAAGTTGATGTTATCTATGATGATGGCACTGTTGTCAATTTGCTGGAATATGTTGTGCCGCTATTTGATGAAGATGGTAAATCTAGAGGCTGTATCGGGGCATTTTTAGATATTACAGAACGGAAGCAGTCTGAAAAATTGCTGCGAAATCACCAAGAATGGCTAGAATATATCCTTAACTGGATGCCGATTCCCATGATATTGATTGAGCCAGAAACGGCACGAGTAACATTTGCTAATCAAGCTGCTGATAAATTAGCTGGGGGTGAATTTCCTAAAAACAAACCAGCAGAAGAATATCACACTGTTTATTATTGTACTGATGCCGCAGGCGATCGCATCCCTAATGAACAAATGCCGGGGGTGCGGGTGGCGCGTGGGGAAAGTTTGGCAGGAGTTGAGCTAGACTGGCATAACTCTGGAGGTATTCGCTCTCTCCTCATCTATTCTGACACTCTGCCAGCCATACATGGTTATCCAAAAACCTGTATCATGACTTTGCAAAATGTTACTGAACTTAAACAAGTAGAAAAAGACCTGTTATCAGGCTATGAGAATCTCCAGCTACTATTTAATACAGCTAACAGTCTCCTATCTAGCCAAGAACCAGTGGACTTAATTGATGGTGTTTTTCGAGAACTGGCAGAGCAGATTGATTTGGATGTTTATTTTAACTATGTGGTTATAGGAAACTCTCCGGTGATTAGGTTAGCTTCTTACACAGGTGTTTCCGAGGAACTGGCTCAGGAAATTGAAATACTAGAGTTTGGCCAAGCAGTGTGCGGTACTGTCGCTCTGACGCAGCAACCAATTGTTTTAGATCATATCAACCAATCTACCGATCCAATAACACAGTTAATTCGCGCTCAGGGAATTACAGCTTTTTATGCTTATCCGTTAATCGCTCAGGGGCGGCTGGTTGGAACTCTTTCTTTTGGTAGCCGGAGTCTGTTTCAATTCAATGAAAATCAAAGGGCAATGATGCAAGCTGTATGTGAGCAAGTGGCGATCGCTATAGATAGAGCTAATTTGATCACTTCTTTGCAGACACAAACTGAGCAATTACGGGAAGCTAACCGGATGAAGGATGAGTTTCTGGCAATTTTATCCCATGAATTGCGATCGCCTCTCAATGCTATAGTCGGCTGGTCTCATCTGTTACGTAACCGTAAATTTAGCGAAGATCAGATAGCACAGGGACTAGAAACTATTGAGCGCAATGCCAAAAAGCAAAACCAGCTAATTGATGATCTGTTGGATATTTCTCGCATCGTCAGAGGCAAATTAAAGTTTAATCCTCGGACTTGCGATTTAGTTCCCATTATTAACTCAGCCATTGAAACTGTCTCCCTAGCCGCTCAAGCTAAGGAAATCAATTTGCACTTTTACCCCTACTCTGGTGAATCGTGGGAGTCACGAGAGGAAACAAGTCCGTTTTTGCTCTCAGCCTCTTCAGTGATTGTTTCCGGTGATTCTGACCGATTGCAACAGATTATTTGGAATTTGTTAACCAACGCTATCAAGTTCACATCCCCAGGCGGTAATGTGGAAATTAGGCTGAATAAAATTACTATTGACAACCCAGAGTTAAAAAATAGCAGGGAAGCAGAGGGGAACAGGAGCAGAGGAGAAGAAATTACATCAGTAATTTTACAGGCGGAAGGGAGTAATTATCAACAACTACCATTGAGAAAATATGCTCAAATCCAAGTAATTGATAATGGTGTTGGGATTAGTGCTGATTTTCTCCCCTACGTTTTTGATCGCTTTCGTCAAGCTGATAGTTCCAGCACGAGGTCTTATGGTGGACTAGGACTAGGATTGTCACTCGTGCGGCATTTAACAGAACTACATGGTGGTACTGTTCATGTAGAAAGTTTAGGTGAACATCAAGGATCAATATTTACAGTCAATCTACCACTCCTAGAAGAAAGCAGAAATACCGAAACGCAAAAGTATAGAGAAAAAACCGAAAAATCTGCCTCTGTCTTTCTGGATTCTGCCACCTTTTTGCCAATACTTGAGGGCATAAAAGTATTAGTCGTAGATGATGAAGCTGATAGCCGTGAATTTATTTCTACGGTACTGGAAGAATGCCAAG
This sequence comes from Dolichospermum sp. UHCC 0259, assembly GCF_009711935.1. Classification (GTDB taxonomy): domain Bacteria; phylum Cyanobacteriota; class Cyanobacteriia; order Cyanobacteriales; family Nostocaceae; genus Dolichospermum. The sequence goes on from NZ_VIKX01000102.1 coordinate 5,900, forward strand.
CGGAAGTTAAAGTAGTGTCATCAGCGCAAGAAGCATTACAGATGCTTACCCAATGGACACCAGATGTTTTAATTAGTGATATTGGGATGCCAGAAGAAGATGGTTATTCTTTAATTCGTAAAGTGCGATCTGCTGAAAGCAGCAGCGCTAGTTCCCTCCGGGACGCTCCGCGAACGCTATCTTTATCCCCTGAAAAGAGCAGAAATATTCCCGCAGCCGCATTAACAGCTTATGCTGGGGTAGAAGACCGAATGCGAGCTATACAGGCAGGTTTTGAGCTACATTTGCCTAAACCCATTGAACCAGCGGAATTAGCCACAGTAGTCGCTAGTCTGGTGAAACGCAATTTGCTATACTAAAAACGGTTGAGACATGGACTTTTGTAAAATCACGAAAACCCCAGATTTGTAGGGGTTTATCACTGCTAAACCCCTACCCGGAGAATCAAGTAATTAAGCCGTGTTGAGTATAAATCGGGATTTATAACCGTCAACCTTAGAGGGTGTTTGAAAACTTTTTCGTGTGGGATCTGACACCCGCAGATCCCCATAAATCCCCCTTTTTAAGGGGGACTTTGAGGAATTTAGCTCCCCTTTTTAAGGGGAGTTGGGGGGATCTCGATTAATTCTGATACTTTTCAAACATCCTCTTAATTTCTAGATTTAACTGCACCGAATTGAGATATAATTCGTTATCAATTAATAAAGCTCAAAAATTTATTTTTGCTGGTATTCAGTAGAAAAATTTTGCAAAACAGGCACTACTTTTGATTAAATACGTCAAATATCTTGAATTTATTCCATATCATTGCCATAATTGCAAATTAAAATGAAATTCAATTTCCATCAATTTGGTTCTCAGAAATTACTTAAAAAGTTATTTCTGCCTTTGTTTTTAATTTCCTTACTCATAGTTTTATGGGGAAACACCTTTACACCTGCTACCGCACAACCAGCATCAGATCAAGAAATTCGTGGTGTGTGGATGACAAATAATGATCTCGATATTCTTAAAGATAGGACTAAAGTTCAGGAAGCAGTCACAAAACTGCAACAACTCAATTTTAACACTATCTATCCCGTAGTTTGGAATTCTGGTTATGTCATGTATCCTAGTCAAGTCGCCAAACGTCTAGAAATCCAACCATTTGTATTTCAAGGCTTAGATGGACATGATATTCTTGCCGATTTAATTGATAAAGCCCATCGGCAAAATTTACTAGTAATTCCTTGGTTTGAATTTGGGTTTATGACTCCTCCCAGTTCAGAATTAGCCATGAATAAACCAGAATGGTTAACACGAAAAAAAGATGGTACGCAAACATCTATTAGTGCCGGCGGAGAGGTTTCATGGTTAAATCCATTTCATCCCCAAGTCCAACAGTTTATTAGCGATTTGCTAGTAGAACTGACTCAGAAATATAATCTTGATGGTATTCAGTTTGATGACCACATGAGTTTACCTTATGAATTTGGCTACGATAAATATACAGTTGCCTTATATCAACAAGAAACCAAAAAAACGCCACCAAGTGATCCTCAAAACCCAGAATGGGTAAATTGGCGGGCAAATAAAATTACAGAATTTATGGTGAGACTGAATCAAACAGTTAAACAGATCAAACCGAAAATGATTTTCTCTGTCTCACCTAATTACTATAATCATGCCTATAAATTTCAACTCCAAGATTGGTTGAACTGGGTACGATTAGACATAGTAGATGAGTTAATTGTACAAGTTTATAGGGAAAACTTAGGTCATTTTGTTGACAAGTTGTCCCGTCCAGAAATGGAAGAAGTAAAACAAAAAATTCCTGCGGGAATCGGTGTTATGGCAGGTTTAAGAACTAAACCAGTATCAATGCAACAAATTCAATCTCAAGTCCGTGCCGCCCAACAACGGGGTCTGGGTGTGGCTTTTTTCTATTATGAAAGTCTTTGGAATACTGAACAAGGGGGCTTAACAGAACGTTTGGCTGGATTTAAAAGTTTATTTCCATCTCCTGCATTCCGAACGGCTTTAGAGTCAAGAAGATGGGAAAGAAAAGTAGAATCAACGCCAAGGGAAATAAAAGTAGAGTCAACACCAGGGGAAACACAAGTAGAGTCAATACCAGAAGAAACGAACCTCACTGTTACTGACCAAATACCATTTTAGTCTCTGAACGTAGAAATCAGAATTTAGGATTTACGCATTGACAAGATTCTCCAAATATGTAACGTGAATTTTATCCCTTGTAGGGTGCGTCAGATATCAACAATCTGGTTATTTGCAGGATTTATGCCGTCTGACGCACCCTACCAATGTGCCAGTTGCGTAAGTCCTGTCTTTAATTTTTCTCTGTTTTATTACCAGTTAAAGTTTCAACCATGAACAGTGAATTACAATTACATGATAAAGCGACTTGTGAGGTAGAAACTACTATTAAAGTCATCGGTGGACGTTGGAAGGTATTGATAATTAGAGAATTAATTTTTGGAGTCAAACGGTTTGGAGAATTACAACGTTCTTTAAATGGAATTACCCAAAAAGTGCTTACCCAGCAACTTCGAGAACTGGAAACTGATGGGATTATACATCGAGAAGTCTACCCACAAATTCCCCCTAAAGTAGAATATTCCCTCACCCCTTTAGGTGAAAGTTTAAAACCTATTCTTTATGCAATGCACGAATGGGCAATTAATCATTTAAGTAAGGGTAGCTCCCCCGTTCCTACCCCTATGTTTGAGGCAAAAGACTGACAGGGGGACAAGAAGCAGAAAAAGCTTATGTAGTAGGAGATACAGAATGTG
>NZ_VIKX01000103.1:0-4186 GCF_009711935.1 Dolichospermum sp. UHCC 0259
TGTTTTGATCAATAAAGTCCCCAATCCCCAGTCCCCAATCCCCAGTCCCCAGTCCCCAATCCCCAATCCCCAATCCCTTATTTACCCATACCTAACTGTTGGGCTTTTTGGTAAACCTTACCTTCGGTGAGCAAAGAAGGAGCAATGACAACTTCAACCTGCTGCATTTCTTTGATGTTTTTCGCGCCTAAAGTTCCCATACTGGTCTTTAAAGCTCCTAAAAGATTATGAGTACCGTCATCCAAACCGGCTGGTCCTCTGAGTATTTGTTCTAGAGTTCCAGTTGTACCCACGCGAATGCGAGTCCCGCGAGGTAAGACTGGGCTGGGAGTTGCCATACCCCAGTGATAACCACGCCCAGGGGCTTCGGCGGCTCTAGCAAAGGGAGAACCAATCATGACACCATCGGCACCACAGGCGATACATTTACAGATGTCTCCACCGGTGATTAAACCACCGTCAGCGATGATGGGGATATATTTCCCGGTTTCCCGATGATAATCGTCTCTAGCGGCTGTACAATCAGCGATCGCTGTAGCTTGAGGTATGCCCACGCCCAACACTCCACGCGAAGTACAAGCAGCACCAGGTCCAATACCCACTAACACTGCGGCTGCACCAGCTTTCATCAACTCTAAGGTGACTTCATAAGTGACGCAATTTCCCAAGGCCACAGGGATGGGCATAGAACTACAAAACTCCGCTAAATTAAGGGGAGTAATAGATTCTGGAGATATATGATCAGTAGAAACAACTGTAGCTTGGATAAAAAATAAATCTGCTCCTGCTTTAGCTACTATTTCACCATATTTGCTTGCACCTGCTGGAGTTGCGCTAACTGCCGCAATACCGCCTTGTTGTTTAATTTCCTGAATACGTTTTTCAATTAGTTCCGGCTTTATTGGTTCAGCATATAGTTCTTGCATCAGGCTGACAAATTCATCTTTGCCGACGGAGGCAATCCGATCTAAAATCGGTTCTGGATCAGCATAGCGAGTTTGGATACCCTCTAAATTAATTACGCCCAATGCCCCCAACTGGGACAAGCGAACAGCCATCTTGACATCAACCACACCATCCATTGCACTGGCAATAATGGGGATTTCTCGCTCAATATTGCCAATTTTCCACCTAGTATCAGCTAAACTCGGATCGAGAGTTCTGTTACCAGGGACTAAAGCAATTTCGTCAATTCCATAGGCTCGACGCGCCACTTTTCCCCGCCCAAGTTGAATTTCCACGCTTTAACTTTTCTCAAAACTGTTTAAGCTAGGGTATCAAATTGTGGTGATATTGGGAATTGGGGACAATTCAAAATTTTTGATTTTTAATTCCGTTCTGATGTGGTATTACAGAACGGCGTAAATAAGCCAACCATTCTCAATCGCTAAAAAGCTTAACTTATTATTTTTGACTTTTGACTTCCGCCCAGCGGTGCTAGGGTTTACTTTTATTGGCATAATTAGCGCCTGTGTAACCCGTAGCTACCCAAATAACTGCCCTAGCACCATCCCGAATAGATTTTTGAATCGGTTCTGGTGCATTTGCGGAAGGAACTGATACAGGTTTAAAATTCATGCCCCGACTGCCCAAAACAATTTCACCAACGACGCAAGCACGCCGCATATGAAAGTCAGATGTAATTAAATAAACACTTTTGATCCCACGAGATTGTAATTCATCCACTATCGTAGTAAAATTAGTCACCGTGTCTACAGCTTCATAGTCTAAATTTAAACGCTGGGGATCAACTCCTGCCTTGGCAAATATTTTTTTAGTATACTGAGGTGGACTGCCTCCAGAAATCCAAATAGGTATACTGGGATATTGGTGAGCTAACTTGGCTGTAAACTTTTCTCTTTCTAGTAAGCGAGTAGAACCGCCTAAAACTAATATTGCTTGTGGTTGGACAAATTGGTTTTGTACTGCTTTGTACCCCCACCAGATGAATAAGGGTAGGAGACAAGCCATAACTCTCACAGATTTCCCTGTCAAAAGTAGCTTATTCAAGGCTCGATAAGTATGTCGGTTCGGACTAGAATTTTCTTTAAAAATCAGTACCATGACGCATAAGGATGATTGTTAGTATAAGTTTTTGCGAAGTATGCCTAAAAAGAACTTGGTAACTTTGCAATCATAGTAACTGAATCTACGTCGCTGTAATTTCTGCCATATCCTAAACTATCTGAGAGAATTAATCAAAGGTGTCTTACCACTCATTTACAACATAATTTTCAGGTTTACTATAAGACTTAACACGCCTAAGAATTTTAATTAGTGTAACTGATTGCTATATGTGACAATGATGTATTTGTTTTCACCAACATAATTTTCAATTTTTAATGAATACAATTAGGAAAGAATACATAAATCTTTATATTTATCTTCGAGGCGATCGCTTTTGCTAGTAATATGAAGTGACTAGTTAGGTAAATTGTCAGAAATGGACATAGCTTGCGTAACGACGGAGGAGTTATACGCCATGCTTCGCTATCAAGATGTGCAGGATTAAAGGATGAACAGGATCAAAACAAAGATTTTATGAGCCATTGGCGGAAATTATCATGATAGAATTTGTAGGTGGTTGAGTCAGAAATAGTTTCTACCTGCAAGAACTCTAACCAATCTTCTAAAACTTCTTCAACATCATATTCATCAGTATTTAGCAAATTAGCAATATCTGTAACTGATATAGGTTGTGTTGTCTGGGCTAAAACTTGCAACACTGCTAGGGGAAAATCTTCATATTGAGAACCCACCATTTTTTCTAAATGTTGTTGGTAATAGGTTTCTAATGGTGGTGGAAATGATGTTCCTATTTGGGAAGGTTGGGGATAAAAATTATTAGTAATAGCAGCTAAAATTTGACTAACATACATAAAATTATTTTCGCTGCGGTTAGTTAAATTAGTAATAAATTCAGCTTCGTTTATTTGGTGGATATTTAACCAGGATTTGATTGACCTCTCCCCCAACCCCTCTCCTGCGAGGAGAGGGGAGTCAGAAGATTCTTGTTCCCCTATTCCCTTGTAGGGAAGGGGGGTGAGGTTTTTCTGAATATAATTTTGAATATCTTGTTTATTGTCCTGTGGAGAATCTGCTAAATGCAAACTTTGCACCGGTGCTTCAATTAATAAACCGGAATTACTGGATAAAAACGGACGACGAGAAAGGAGAAAGTAAACCCCTTGGGGAATGTAGCGGGGAAGATAAAAAATATTTGTTCCTGGTGGTTGTAAGTGGGAATTGATGCAATTTAAACTATCAATGGCAATAATTAATTTTTGATTTGGTTGTAAATTGTCGCTGATTTGTTGGAGAAGCAAGGATAAAAACCAACTCCCTTCTGTAGCGTTATCGGGTAAATTTGGCAGAGATATTTGATCAAATGTGGCGATAATTTGAGAACATATATATTTGATAAATTCTTCAGCGTGATTTTTCCCCTCTAGTTCTGCGTTGTAATAAATTACCTGGCGATTTTCTGGGGGATTGTTTTGATTAATATATTGAGCAATAATTGCACTTTTACCGCTACCGGGTAGACCGATAATTGTGAAATAACCCCGGTTGTAGCGATTGAGAAAATTATTAATAGCAGTAAACACGAAATCACGACCCAGAAAATTCGCGCTTTTTTGGTGAATTATTGCTGCAAATTCTTGGTGATTAACTATGGAATTATTCATAGTTGGTGGTCTGGGTGTGGAGTTCATAATTTCATTCTCCGTCATTTTCCAACTTTAAAAAATGCACCATTCCCCCAGCGTCACCCGCAACAATTGTTAACCCATTTGGTGCAACCGCACAGGAATAAAATGGACTATCACCAATAAAAGTAGCTATTTCCTCCCCTGTCTCTAAATTCCACACCTTCACAGTATTGTCAGATGAACCAGAAATCATCCGTGTTCCGTCTGCTGTCACTGCTACTGCCGAACCACTATGACCTGAGAAAGTGAACAGTTCCTCTCCTGTCTCTAAATTCCACACTTTCACAGTTTTGTCCCAAGAACCAGCAGAAATCACCCGTTTTCCGTCTGCTGTCACTGCTACTGCTTGTACCGAACCACTATGACTTTTAAGCGTGAACAATTCCTCCCCTGTCTCTAAATTCCACACCTTCACAGTTTCGTCCCAAGAACCAGAAATCACCCGTGTTCCGTCTGCTGTCACTGCTACTGCT
>NZ_VIKX01000103.1:4236-27965 GCF_009711935.1 Dolichospermum sp. UHCC 0259
AGAACCAGAAATTACCCGTTTTCCGTCTGCTGTTACTGCTACTGCGTATACTGAATCACTATGACCTGAGAGGGTGAACACTTCCTTCCCTGTCTCTAAATTCCACACCTTCACAGTTTCGTCCCAAGAACCAGAAATTACCCGTTTTCCGTCTGCTGTTACTGCTACTGCGTATACTGAACCACTATGACCTGAGAGGGTGAACAGTTCCTCCCCTGTCTCTAAATTCCACACCTTCACAGTTTCGTCATAAGAACCAGAAATCACCCGTTTTCCGTCTGCTGTTACTGCTACTGCTCGTACATAACCACTATGACCTGAGAGGGTGAACAGTTCCTCTCCTGTCTCTAAATTCCACACCTTCACAGTTTCGTCCCAAGAACCAGAAATCACCCGTTTTCCGTCTGCTGTCACTGCTACTGCTTCTACCTCACGACTATGACGTGAGAGGGTGCGGAGTAACCTTCCTCCTGCTTGGGTGAGACTAGGGGTGAGGGGACGCAACCAAGGGTGAGGGTGAGTTTTTTGTGCTTGGGTTAATAGGGTTTGAATTGCTGGGGTGTTGATGGTTTGTAACCTTCCCCATAATTGACTTACTAATTGTTGTTTGTCCTGGGTGAGAATATGTGCAGACAGTCGCAAAGCACTTTGAATATATTTTAAGGTTTTGCTTTGGTCTGGGTGGGTTGCGGTTTGGGTATCATCTAATAAATCATAATCTTCAATTAATGCTTGGACACCAAATTCAGGATGATTGATTTTGTCAGATATGAATTGATAATCTGTGAGGGTTTGGAAATATTTGGTTAAATTTTCAGGTTTACCAGAATTAACCAAACTATAAGGATATCTACCCAAACGAATTTTTTGTTTCTGGGATTTTTTGGTAGAGGATTGTTTATCAATTTGTTTCATTTTCATCCTCAACTCTTTCCAAATAAGCAACAATCCGCTGATTTACGTCCTCAAATAACTTGCGAGTCCTTTTAACTTCTCTTTTTGCTGTCAAGAAATCTAAAAAACTGGCATGATAGATGCTGTAACAGGTATCTTCATATATGGTTTGCGGTCTTAAATATTCAATCCAATCATTTAAAATTTTCTCGACATCAATATTCTTATCTTGCACTATATCCTCTATATCTTCACAGGATATTGGTTGACCAATTTCTACTAAAATCAACAGGATAATGATCTTCATTTTTTGAGCATCATCATCCATTCTCATCCGTTCCCAATGAGTTTGATAATAATCCTTTAAACCTTGGGGTAATTGGGTTAACTTCAAATCATTATATTTACCTTCTGCTATTGCTGGTAAAACATAGCGCAAGTACATAAAATTATTTTCGCTCTTGGTTGCTAATTCATTTACAAAAGCGTCGGGAGTGATATTTTTGTTTTCTATCCAATTTTGTAATCTGTCTTTATGTTCTGGATCATTTTTTAAACAGAAGCGAATATACTCTTGAATATCATGCTGATTTTCTTGGTTATATTTATCATCAGTTAAATCTAAAGATTCTTTTTTCACTTCAGTCAGGAGTCGTTCTTTATCATAAGGTCTTCTTGTCAGGAAGAAATAAACATTATCTGGTAAAGTTTTCGGTAAATATAAAATATTTTCGCCTCCTGCTTCTTGGTTGACTTCATCCAGTGCATCAACGACAATGATTAATTTTTTATTGGTGCTGAGTTTTGCAGTCGCTTCGGTGAGTAATGTTGATAAATCCGCAGTTTCAACATTTTCTAATTGATAGCGGTTAATCAGTTGTTTACGAATGCTTTCCAGAAATAATTCAGGACTATTACGATTTTCTTGTAAGTTGTTGAAATAACAAATTGTTTTATGTTCAAAAACGTATTTTGCAGCGATGGTACTTTTACCCATTCCTGCATCACCGATAACTGTAAAATAGCCTTTTTTATTGGTGTTGATGAAGTTTGCAAAGGCAGTAAATACGAATTTACGACCGCAGAATGATTGGATTTTTTCCTCAATTAGTGATTGAAATTCTGGTGGATAGGGATATGAAATTGTCTGCTTGTCTTGAGGAGCAATTAATTTGTTTAATATTTCTTTGATTTCCTTTGTATCTTTCCCTATTTCCTCAATTTTTTGATGCCCAAGTATCTCTAATGGCTTACCACTTAGTTTTACTAAATCTATAAAAATATTTTTAAATTCTTCTAACTCTTGATCTAAATCAATATTTAATTCTTTTATTTTCTCTCCTAAAGTATTCCAACCTAATTCTTTTTCTTTGTCTGTCCATTCAAAAATCTCATTTAAGGAAGTTTTAAATATTTGATTATCTTTTTTATAAAAACTCTTGTCAAAAGCTTTTTTAATTACATCTTTTAGAAAAAGTTCTGCTAGTATGTCTGAGTCATTCCATTGATCTTCAGTTTTAGATTGGTCATATTTAATCACAGCACAAGCATAAATAATATCAAAATCCTGTGGTGGATGTTCTGTTTGATCAAAGTTAAAATCCTGCAACATTTTGATAATAGCAGGATTGCTTCTAATCTTCTTAACAGCAATAGGAGCAGCAGCACCAAAAATACGAGTAATTGCGATCGCAAAAGGTTGACTAGGGTTAAAGTTCATACTATTTCTTTATCTATATTCAATTAGGCATGATTATACTTTATACAGAGAGTATCATACTGTAAACATTCCCCTTTATTTTTAAACATTTATTAAGTATTTACCCAGATGCTTTATGAAAAATTGGTAAGGGTTTAGCAATGCTAAACCCCTACGACAACACAATATTTTTTATCTCGTATATCTCGTTTCCAGTTAGAGACCTGGGAATGAATATAAGATAAGACTCTGGCTTCAATGAGATAAGATGGATGCAGAGCCTCATCAACTGCATTCCTAGTCAGAGGCTAGGAAGGAGATGAAGATTTATTATTTTCAGTTATTATTTGGTATATCCCCTACCAAATTATGTGTTCCCCGCACTGTTATGGAAAACCAACTAGGATTTTTGTTAAAGTTGCTATTATTTTCGACTTTGCTTTCGGTATTAATTAAATATGCTTGTCCGTTTTTAGGGATTCCAGCAACGGTGACAAATGTGCTGATTATGATTTTATCACCGACTATAATTGTGGCCACTGTTCTACTGTGGCGAATACCAAGACAAAAGCAAAATTAACAAAAAAGTATAGTCAGTGTTGCTAAAATCAGCTAACCTAACTGCATTGTCATCAAAAAGCATTTTACCAAGCTGGGAGTCTTGCGTGTGAATCTTGGTCAATGGATAGGCTTAATTGCCTTAGTTATATCTTTATATATATTGTGGCAACTTCGTGATGTTTTGCTACTAATATTTGCAGCGGTTGTTTTAGCGACAACTTTAAATCGTCTTGCCCGACGCTTTCAAAGTTTAGGAATCAAACGAGGATTATCAGTTTTATTAGCGGTAGGAATTTTCTTTGCAGGTGTTGTTTGTTTTTTCTGGTTAATTGTACCACCTTTTATCCACCAATTTCATGAACTCACTTATCGAGTTCCCCAGGGATTTGGGCGTTTTAATAGTTGGATTGATGTCCAAAGAACTCATATTCCTGAACAATTATTACCTTATATACCGGATCTGAATAGTTTAATTGAACAAGCCCAACCACTATTTAATCGCCTATTAGGTAATTCTTTTGCTTTTGTTTCTGGATCGTTAGAAGTTGTTCTCAAAATTTTATTAGTCCTGGTCTTAACAGGAATGTTTTTGGTTAATCCTGATGCTTATCAAAAAGTATTTGTTCGTATATTTCCCTCTTTTTATCGGCGGCGGGTGGCGGGAATTTTAGAACAGTGCGAAGTTTCTTTAGAGGGATGGGTGACTGGCGCTTCTATTGGTGTTTTTGTCGTTGGGTTGATGAGTTTGGTGGGGTTATCAATTTTGGGTGTAAAAGCTGCGCTGGCTTTGGGTGTGTTGGCGGGATTTATGAATTTAATTCCTAATTTGGGTCCGACTATGAGTGTAGTTCCAGCAATGGCGATCGCTCTTTTGGATAATCCCTGGAAATCCCTAGCTGTTTTCGTTCTTTACTTTGTTATTCAACAGGCTGAGAGCAATTTCATTACACCTGTAGTCATGGCGCAGCAAGTATCTTTACTACCAGCCGTGACGTTAATTTCTCAGTTATTTTTTGTGACCTTTTTTGGATTTTTAGGATTATTTTTAGCACTTCCGCTGACGGTTGTTGCCAAAATTTGGGTACAAGAAGTTTTAATTAAAGATGTGTTAGATAATTGGCATAATGATCAAGAAGATCATACAGAATTAGTGATCTTTGAGGAATATTCCGATATCAATGATCAGGTGTAAAAGTTGAGACTCCTGACTGGGCGCAGACCCTGCGCCCCTACTTAGGTGAATCTTGCTGTATCAACCAAAACCAGGAATTAATCGCTTTAAGGCGCGACCAACAACATCACCATAGCGCAATTCTCCACAGAGGATTTTACCCATGATTTGGGCGCCAGAGGGGCTTTTAACGCCAACTTTGTAGCCAATACCGGGTAAGCGGTAAAATGTTGCGGCTAATTTTTGCGCCCAAGCCATATCATTTCCCCATTGTTCGTTAATGGCATTGGTATAGTTTTCTAGAGCGTTAATATCACCATTTAAAGCATCGTGAATAAATCCTGCGGCCAGAACGGCGCTAAAAATCGAGGGACGAATACCTTCTGCGGTAAAGGGGTCAATTACACAAGCTGCTTCTCCAGCTAAAACTGCATTTTGGGTATGGAGTTTTTGGTTTCCATCCCACAAACAGATAGGATGACCGTACTGTTTGCTATTTTTAACATCTAGATTGAAGGATTGAGCGTACTCATCCAAAATTTTCTTAAAGTCTTGAGGAGCGCGACCAATAAGTGTAGCAACACCAATTGAATGACCATCATCTTTGGGGAAATTCCAAGCATAGCCATTTTTAACTAAACCAAACTCAAAGTGAGCCATATTTTTGTTAGGGACATCGGCTATGACTTCGGCTTCTAATGCTCCACATAGATAGCGTTTACGGTCTTTAAAACCTAGCCATTTAGCCATTTGACCTTTTGCACCGTCGGCGGCGATAAGATAACGGCCAGTGACTATCCCTGTGCTGGTGGTAACTTGCCAAGAATCGGTTTTAAATTCAATTCCTTTAACTTCTGTTTTGTCTTGTAGTTCAGCCCCTTGATTTTGAGCTTGCTGGACTAAGAATTGATCAAAGATTTCTCTCCGCACCATCCAGATTGGTTCTTTTGTGCCGATTTTAGCTTCTACAACATCACCTAATTTCCAGGTAAAGCGCGAAGTATCTACTTTGGCGGAGATGGCAGGACTAAAGTCAAAGTCGAACCATTGAGCTATGCTAGATGATACACCACCGCCACAGGGCTTATATCTGGGTAGGGATTCTTTTTCTATGATTAATACTGAGCGCCCTTTTTTGGCTAGATGATATGCTGCTGTTCCCCCGGCAGGACCTGCGCCAACGATAATGCAGTCGTACATAATGGCTAATCTTTCGCGCTCTATCTTAACTTAGTTGATTTTTCAGTATATATTAGGAGGTTATGATTTTTTTTATCAATTTTTATGTAAATGGAGTTGGTGATTGGGAAAAGAAATTATTTTTCTCTAATTTCCCAGTCCCCAATCCCCAGTCCCTTGAAGTTACACAGTGGTGATCTCTTTTTCCTTTTCTGCAAATAAGTGGTCTATCTTTTCTGTGTGCTTGTTGGTCAGTTTTTGGAGTTTGTCTTGCTGATCTCGTGATTCATCTTCGGAGATTTCCGCACTTTTTTCCTGTTTGCGAATGGACTCGATCGCATCTCGCCGGATATTGCGAATTGCTACACGACCTTCTTCAGCATACTTGGCCGCAAGTTTGACAAATTCTTTGCGGCGATCGCTTGTTAGTGGGGGAATATTCAACCGAATCACCACACCGTCGTTGCTGGGAGTTAAGCCCACGTCCGACAGAGAGATAGCTTTTTCAATGATATTTAAGCTGCCCTTATCGTAGGGCTGAATCAGGATAGTTGAAGAGTCTGGCGTGCTAATGTTGGCCAGAGCCTTCAAAGATGTTGGTGTACCGTAATACTCCACTTGGACCTTATCTAATAAACTCGCATTGGCGCGACCGGTACGAATTGTATTAAAAGCCCGTTGAGTAGACTCAACGGTTTTTTGCATCGTACTCTCAGCTTCAGCTAATTTCACAAGAACCTCCCACAAGAGTGCCAATAGATTCTCCCATGACTGCCCGGTGGATGTTACCTCGCACCGTCAGGTCAAATACTAGAATGGGGAGATTATTTTCTTTACATAGAGCAATTGCGGTACTATCCATAACTCGCAAATCTTTAGCCAAAACGTGGGCGTAGGTAAGGGTGGTAAAACGCTTGGCATCAGGATAAAGTTTGGGGTCAGCATCGTAAATGCCGTCTACTTTAGTAGCTTTGAAAATCACTTCTGCTTCAATTTCTGCCGCTCTTAAGGCCGCAGTGGTATCTGTAGTAAAGAAGGGATTCCCTGAACCTGCGCCAAAAATTACCACCCGTCCTTTTTCAAGATGACGGATGGCACGACGGCGAATATATGGTTCTGCTAGTTCTTGCATGGCGATCGCTGTTTGCACCCTTGTTTGAATTCCCATCCGTTCTAGAGAATCTTGCAGGGTCATGGCATTCATTACTGTGGCAATCATCCCGATATAGTCAGCCGTTGCCCGATCCATACCTGCTGATGCTGCTTTAATGCCTCGAAAAATATTGCCACCACCAACCACGATGGCCACCTGCACACCGCTGGCTATCACCTCTCCTATTTCCTTGGCTATTTCCTCGACCACTTCTGGATCAATGCCATAGCCTAAGTTGCCCATTAAGGCTTCACCGCTCAGTTTAAGTAAAACCCGTCGGTAATTCGTTCCCATGAAGTTCCGCTTTATCAAAAAAGTTGCAATTGCCTCCAACCTAAGATAACAGCACAGTGACTATCTGTGTCTAGTTAGGTTGTCCGCCATTTGCATAAAGTTCCAATTTGTTCGGTTTGGGCTGGCTGTATTTGCTGATTTTGCCATAAACAAACGATCGCATTTCTTAAATAATCTACTCCCTGGGCTGATGCTGCTTGCGGGTGATCATCTATTTGTCCTTTATAACGAACAATCCCACGGCTATCTATTAAAAAAGCTGTAGGTGTCCTAATTACACCAAAGCTGCGGCTGACATCTTGCGCTGAGTCCCATATATATGGGAAATTTAGCTGATGACGCTCGGCAAAAGCTTTCATCTGCTCAAAATTATCACTATCAGGGTCTTCACTACTACAACCATTTAAACCAATGAGTGTGAAACCGCTATCCGCAAATTCCGTTTGAATTTTTTTGAGTCTATCTATGTACATTTCCACATAGTCGCATTGGTTAGATAAAGAAACAACACAAACCAAGCGAAAATTTTCTAGATATTGACTTAAGTGGTGTACTTTTTTGTCAATTCCGGGTAGTTCAAAATCTGGGGCATAACTCCCAACTGGAGTATCATTTACTTCTATTATATTCATTGTATTACAACTGCTATAAACATACTACATTAAAGAAATGTTGTATATACAGCAGAATTTAGGAGTCAGGAGTCAGGAGTCAAACTGGATTACGTCTGCCTTTGAATTTAGATCCTGTACCGTTCGGCTGACGCTCACGGAAGCCTCATTAATCCGCAATCTGCTGCAACATCTCTAAAAGGACGCTTGAATTTTCCTTGTAAGTTTTAGTTACAAGAAAACTACCATAATTTCCTTAGTATAACTACGATATTTAAGTAATTTAACTTAGCTGATGGCAAAATTTACAGAACCTTTTTAAAAGGTAATAATTTTTATTCAAAGCTTTAAAATTAAATTAACAAAAAACTGCATTTATCATGACAGATTCTCCAAAAACTTGGACTTGGCAAAATTTCCCCATTTGTTACCAAACTCAGGGAACTACTGGCCCCGCTGTGATTTTCATTCATGGTTTTGGTGCATCATGGTTGCATTGGCGCAAAAATATTCCAGCTTTAGCTGCAAATTGCCGAGTTTATGCAATTGATTTAATTGGTTTTGGGGGGTCAGCTAAACCCAAACCAGGGGAAATTACCTATACCCTAGAAACTTGGGGACAACAAGTAGCAGATTTTTGTCAGGAAGTGGTGGGTGAACCTGCATTTTTAGTAGGTAATTCTATTGGTTGTATTGTCGCTATGCAAGCTGCAGTAATTAACCCGGACATGGCATTGGGAACTGCTTTGCTTAACTGTTCTTTGCGGTTATTACATGACCGTAAACGCGATACCTTACCTTGGCTAAAGCGGTTCGGCACACCAATTCTACAAAACTTCTTGGCGATTCAACCAGTAGGTAATTTTTTCTTTAATCGTCTAGCTCAACCACAAACAGTTAAAAAAATTCTTTTACAAGCCTATGCTAATGCAGAAACAGTCACAGATGAGTTAGTAGATATTTTGATGACACCAGCAAAAGATCCCGGTGCAGCGGCTGTATTCTTGGCTTTTACTGCTTATTCTAGTGGACCTTTACCAGAAGACTTATTACCCATATTATCTTGTCCAGTAATTATTTTATGGGGAACGGCTGACCCTTGGGAACCCATTAATTTAGGTAAAGAGTTAGCCAATTTTCCCCAAGTCCAAAAGTTTATTTCTTTAGAAGGAGTAGGGCATTGTCCTCAAGATGAAGCACCTGAATTAGTAAATCCAATTTTACTTGATTGGATTAGTGAACTACTAGTTGAAAAAAACGAGTAAGTAGGTAAACATAATAAAACCAATATATGTTTAGTTTTGTGAAACCCGTAAAACAACCTATTTGTAAGGCATTCATTGAATTTACATTTCGTCACATACCTTTAAATTTTTCGGTTTACCTACTTAAATTCAGAGAAACTAAATTCATCTTAGGACATTCCTGAATTAGCTAATTTACCACCATCGGCGGCGGGGACCACCCCAGCCCCAACCCCTGCGACCACGACCACCGCCCCAGCGACTATGACCACCAGAAATAAGTTGCTGGTCTTCAGTTGATAATTCCTCAAGCAAATCTAATTTGATGTTTTGAATTTTAACAGACATAATTTTTTGGCTCCATTAGTTGATAAATATTATTGACCTACATCTTTTTATAAACTTTATTTTAATAATTTTAATGATTCCAGGGTTATAAATATTAATTTATAATTTCTATCTTTTGATTCCTATAAATAAATTTATTTTTTTTTACAAAAGATAGACAAAAATAATGTAATACTGTGTAATTTACAATTTAAAAGTCTCAAGGTCTCATAAGAAAAAGGATGGAGGAGAAAGTTAGGTACAAGTTATTAGCTATTCGTCGTAAATGTCAAGCTTTACGAGAAAAATATAGGCTAAGATACTTATGAAAATTTCTCCTCATCCGATCACCACTAGGTAGAAAAACTCAGACTATCAAAGTTAGCTCAGGCTGAGATTTTGCCTATGAGAGTATTAATTACGGTAATTTCCTCCATTAAGTAGGTAAACAGAAAAATTTCACGTTATTCTGATTGAGTTTCAGCCATTTTACAAAACGCAATACCCCTCATTTTTATTTTGTTCACCTACTTATCAGAATAACTCTCGCCCTTGTCATAGGGTTTAGGTTCATCATATTTTTGATAGTCTCCGCCACATTTTTGTTTTTTTGGTTTCATGCAAGGGGGAGGGGGACACTGGCAACATCCCCCAGATAAAAGCTCTTGTTCTTCTGCGGATAGTTCTACAAGTAAATCAAAGTTGATATTCTGATTAAACATGATTATTAGCCTCCGTTAGTTAATAGGATAGATATGATTCAGTCCTAATCTTTTTATAAGCTTTATTTGAATATTTTTAATGATGCCTTAGTTAGACATTAATAATCATAATTTCTATCTTTTGATTTATATATTAATTTTTAATGATTGAAAGTATAAATATATTCAAAATCATCACAGTATTTATAAATAAATATTTAATATTTCTCTGTACAAGAAACTCCCTCAAAAATAATTAATTTTGAAGGAGCTTATATATTTATTAAACCCTACTTAATAATTGCAGAGTTGATCAGATTACCTGTATGATTCTTCATCACTTCTATTTTCATTATCACCACGACCTCTATCTCTATCTCTATCATCAGATTTCGGACAGACCCAATAGTATTTCTTGTAACATCTTTTCCTTCCTCCAGATAAAAATTCCTGTTCTTCTGTGGATAATTCGACAAGTAAATTAGATGTAGTCATTTGAGTAGACATAATATTCTCAAGAATAGGCGATCGCTTCGCTCCCCGCAAACATCGCCTATTAATTTAGATAAAACCAATTTGCAGCAATACTTCTGGATACCTCAAAGGATGTTTAACCACAAAGGGAGCAAAAGATATTTCTTCCAATAAGATAAAACTAGATATATTATCTAAGTTTATACCTATGACTTTATCCTTAATGTAACATATTTAATGAAACTGTAGAAGCCATTTCTAACCCTGTTAGTTATGTTGGTGTTATCGGTAAAGGATTGCCACTAAAATTTAGACATGGTAAGTTTATCCAAAAATAAATTATTTAATTGAGAAGCTTAGTTAAGAAATTACTCAATCTATCGCCACTGGAAATAATTGTTAGTAACCCAAATGTGAAAGAAAAAGCCATAGTAATTTGGGATAGTTTATATTTGCTAGTTTGTGAGGTAGAATCACCTGAAGCAAGTTTTAAATCATTTTTACCTTCAGTTTCCAGATCGGTTTGTTGGAAGAATAATTTACCTTCACTGAATAAACCTAACATGGGAAATATTTGCCCACCAACGACAGATTCTTGTTCTGTATCGGAAAGATATCTAAATAATTGAGTAGTTTTCGGCATATTATTACTCCTTAGATAAGGAACTTATTTACGTTGAGTGATAGAGAAATAAAAACTTTAAAAATATTTATTTATACAGTTAAAAACTGTAAATGCTCTCCAGGTTTTGATAAAAATGTCTCAGGAGTTCCTTGTATTTTTACTTGACCTTTTTCGATGAGAACAATCCAATCAGCGCGGTTGATAACGCTGGGACGATGGGTAATTAAAATTGTGGTTTTACCTCTGCGATGTTCTAAAAGCCGATCTAGAACATGAGCTTCACTCATGGGGTCTAGTCCAGCGGTAGCTTCATCTAAGATGAGTATAGGTGGATTTGTGAGGATTCCGCGAGCGATCGCTAATCTTTGTCTTTGTCCCCCAGAAAGATTTGCGCCAAACTCCCCTAATACGGTTTGATATTTACTCGGTAATTGACTAATAAAACCATCCGCATCAGCAATATCACAAGCCTGAACTATATCTTCAAAAGCAATATTAGGTGTACCCAAACGGAAATTTTCTAAAATAGAACGACTCCAAAAATGAGGTTCTTGGGGAACATAAACTACTTGTTGTCGGTAACAATCCAAAGCAATATCTTGAATATTAAAAAAGCCGATGCGAATATTACCAGAATCTGGGACATATAAACCAGCTAATAATTTAGCTAAAGTGCTTTTACCACAGCCAGATTTACCAATCAAAGCAATATTTTTCCCTCCAGGAATTTGCAAAGAAAAATCATCTAACAAGTCAACTCTACCTGCATGATGAAACTGAAGATGGGAACAATTAATATCTGCCACACTAGAAATTTGTGCAGTTGGCTTTTGACTTCCTCCTACCACTTCTGGTGTGGCATCAATAACTTCCAATAATCGAGAAACTGCTGTTTGGGAACGAAAATATTCATCAACAAAGCCAACTAATGAGTTAATCAAAGCTAAAACATTAACTTGTAAGGCATTAAAAGCTAACATTTGTCCAATACTTAAATTGCCTTTAATTACTAACATACTCCCCATTCCTAACAAGATCACACCACCAATTGTAGATATGATTTTAGCAACAGTCCCATTGATAATTGCTATTTGCACTGTGCTAAAAGCAAGATTGGCTAAACGACCAAACCGACTTTGAAATTCATCCCAAAATTGAGGGGCAGCATTTGTAGTTTTGATGACCTGTGCGCCTTTAAATGTTTCTACTAAAACACCTTGATTTTCTGCTCCTAAGACCAAGAGACTTCGGGTTTTTTGTTGCAGAATAGGTAAAAAAGGTAAAGTAGATACAGTCATTACAGCAGCAACTAATAAAACGGCTATTGTCAATTGCCAACTATAAAATAACATTAAACAAAAAGATATTAAAGCAATAAAAAATTGACTAGGTAAAACAATCACAATCTGTGATACTAATTGGTTAATTTCCCCAATATCTCGCAGTCGGCTAGTAATTTCCCCACTTCGACGCGATTCATAATAATTTAAGGGTAATTGGAGAAGTTTACGACCAAATTCTAAAACTAAACCTAGTTGTAATTTTTGTCCAAAATGAGAAATCATTAAGGCTTGAAATACTTGTAAACCTCCACCAAATAAACTCATAACAACAACAGCGGAAATTACAACAGTGAGTAATTGCACATCTCCACGCACGAGAACATCATCTGTTAATAATTGAATTAAAACAGGAGTTCCTAGAGCTAGTAAACCCAGGACAATATTGATCATTAAAACCTGAGTTAGCAACCCACGATAGGGTAAAAGCCGGCGAAAAAACCGTGTGATACCACCTTTTGATTGTTCTTGGGGTTGTTCAAAAAAGCAGTCTGGATCTGGCTCTAATAAGAGCATTACCCCATTCCAACCATTGGTTAATTCGTCTTTTGTCAGATAACGAAGTCCAACAGCCGGATCAGCAATAACGTATTTTTTTCCTTTTTTACCATATAAAACTACCCAATGATAGCCTTGCCAATGGATAATTGCAGGTAATGTAATTTCTGTAATTCTGTCTACAATTTCTGGAGAAGCTTTGACGGCTCTAGCATTAAAACCAAGATTTTCTGAACCTCTTTTTAACCCTAATAATGTTGTTCCTAATTGTCCAGTACCAACAGCTTCTCGACTTTTAGTCATACTTAAAAAGCGTCCATAGTGTTTGGTAATAGAAACTAAACAAGCTGCTCCACAGTCTTCTTCACTTAACTGCAAAACACAATGATAATTTTGATGAGGTTTAAAGATATTAAACATAATTATTCAGGAAAATTTAGGTTAACACGAGAAAATTCAATTTCGTTTATGAATTGGTAATTAATTTACTTTTTCTCAGAATGAATTGTAGTACAGTTTCTTGACGAGAAATAATATCAGCACGTCCTTCCATCCCAGATTTGAGATAACATACATGATTACCTTTTCCTAAAAATAGACTTTGGGGTTCAATATTGATTTCGTAATTAGCGATTTGGGGTGTGTTGATAATAGAATTATTTTGTGTAGTTGCTAGAATATCAGGAGCAACTGTTTTCACAATTCCTTTGAGAGTTCCATAGTCTGGATAGGGACAAGCTGAAACTTGCATTTGAACTGCTTGACCTGTTTTTACTTTGTCAATATCTTTAGCAGAAACTTGAGCTTTGATGATTAAAGGAGCATCCACAGGAGCAATTTGAGCAAGAGCCTCACTGAGTTGTACAACCTGTCCAGGATTGCGGAGTTTGAGTTGCATTAGTGTCCCATTTGTTGGGGAGCGAATCACACTTTTATTCAACTCATTTTCTAGTTGTTGTAATTCTTGACGAGTGCGAATTTGTTGTTTTTGTAATTCTAAACGTTGTTGAAGTAATAGCTCTCTTTCTTTTTTTAAAGCGGCTAAATTACCTTCACCTTTAGACTTTTCTTGGTTAATTCTTTCCAAAGCTATTGTTACATTTGCATTACTGGGATTAACGGCAATTTTGGCTTTTTGTAAGTTGATTTGGGCTAATTTAACAGCTTGTTCTTTTTCTTCTTGGAGATTTTTAGTAGTAGATTTAGCTTGTTCTAATTTGGCTTGAGCCGATTTAACAGCTTGTTCTTTTTCCTCAATTAAATTGCGAGATATGGCTCCTGATGTAACTATACTTTGCAAGCGATCGCGCTGTAATATAGCCAGCTTTAAACCTGCTTCTGCTTCTTGAACAGTGGCTATTAATACCCTTTCTTTTTGTAATCTTGCTAGTTGCTCTTTTGCTAAATTTATCGCTATTTGAGCTTGCATCATTTCTGTACTAGCTTTAATTTGCTGATCTTTATAGTTGCGTTCAGTTCCAGTTAATTCAGCCTGTGCAGCTATAATAGTGCGGTTATTTAAGTTGATTTGAGCAATTATTTGAGTATTGAGTTGATTAATTTGAGCATCAATTTGAATAAGTTGTAATTGATTCTGCTGGATAGTATTTTGCAGTTGTCTTTTTTGAGATTGCAATTGGGAGTCATCAATATAAGCAATGATTTCTCCTTTTTTTACTGTCTGATCTTCTTTAACGACAATTCTTTTGACAGTTCCCGTCATTGCCGATTCAACTAACCGTAATTCTCCCAATGGTCGGATAGTTGCAGGGACTTTAACTGTGATGTTGTAATAGAGGACAGAAGTAAGACTCACGGCCACTACAAACATACTAATCATTACCCCCCCACCGATATGAATCCATTTACCAATATGGGGAAGAAACTCATTAACTTCTAGTATATGCAAATCCTCTGTAGTTGAGTTATTTAAATGATACGGAGAATTGTTATTTTGACTCTGTAAGGAGTTCACGGTATTACACCTTTGATGAGGACTAAAATAGTCTCACCTAAGATAGAAATTACTACTATAATGCAGGCGAAAAGTAACTATCTTAGGTAAGAAATTGACAGAAATAAAACCAATTAAATTTCTCTATTCACATTGTGAAAATTAATTTGATGATCGGTTATAATTTAGTAAAGGGGGTAGAGATAGTTATGCCCTAGTTGTGGAAACTGTCTTTCTCAAATCTTCGGCGCGGATTAAGCGTGGAGAAAATGGGGGGAGAAGAATCAAACTTTCTCAAAGTCCTCACTTACGTTGAGCAAGTTATTCTCATCTCCTCTAACCCCCTTTTTTGTCTAAAAAAGTTGTTGACTAGCAGTGTAGAGCGGCGAAAATAACTAACCATTAAAAATCTCTAAAAAGCTGGTGTAATTTGCTTTTTTGATGTTTCTGTTATTCATTTTCAATTCCACTCTGCGGTACTATTTGAGTCCTGCTTTAAAATTAGGAAATTTATAGCAATATCTTTGCCAAATGGAAAAACCTTGATTTGTAGGTTGGGTCGTGGAACATTTACGTTCCCAGATCAATAGCATTGAAACCCAACGCACTTGTTGGGTTTTGCTCTGCTCAACCCAACCTACATAGAAATGGACAAAGTATTGTTATAGGCTTATTATCCCTACTTACGCAAGAATTCCTAGACTTCCAGTTGCATTTGCAACTGTAGGAAGAGGTAATGGGGTGGCAATTTCAGGTGTAGGTGCAGCACCACCGCCGTCGCCTGGTAATACGGCTGGGCCTAAAGCTCCAACACCAGCAGGAAGCTCTGCTCCTAAACCTAAGAAATCTTGTCCCGCAGTCAGAATGGTATTAGACTTACCTGCGGAACTAGCACTGCTACCTTGAGGACCGGAGACGCTTGATCCCATTAAGAGCGATCCCTTGTTAGCATAGTTACTAGCAGCTAGTTCAAAGTCAGCCCCACCAGTCACTATTTCTTGTTGTTGATCAGATAAAGCAACAATCAAGTCGGATGAGTCCATTTGATTTAACACAATTATTAGCCTCACTTACGAAATTAGGTGTTTCATCACCTAACAACTCAACTATAAGCATTCTTGCCTAATAATTCATAAACCTACGGGTAGAAAGTAAAGTTTGCAAATTTACCTCTAAAAGTAGAGACAAAATAGGTGGCAATTATTAAAATAGTATTATTAATAAAGATAAATTCTAGTTCAATAAACCTGCAAAATCCTGCATAATATTTATTTTTTGTTTTTCCATAAAACTCTGAATATATATTCGTTAAGGGTTACAACCAACTGAAAATTAAATATCTATATTTTTAGATATCTCTAATTTCATAAACATGATTTAGCTATATTAGGAATTAATTAGTAACCAGAGAGTAACTGATTCAATAAATAGGCACAGGTAGCACTACCTATTGGAACTGTTAAATTATCTATTCCCCAAAACGAAAATGCCTCTAAAATTGTTGCAATTACGGCGACAATTAAAGAAATCATCCAGGTTTGCCAAATATTACCTTGGGTAACAAGTAAAATGGTTACACAAATAAAATAACTGATTAAAGTCACCGTTAAAGAACCTTCCCAGCTTTTTTGACAACCGAAAACTATATATTGATGTTTGCCAAAGCGTTTACCAATTAAAGCAGCTAATCCATCACCCCAAGTCATAGTCATAATTCCTAAAACGCCATATTGAGGTTGTTGTAAATGCCAGAAAACACCTAATAGAATTCCAATACTTACAGCATAAAAAAATGTTCCAAAACTCTGACGGTCAATGTTATTAATACCAGAAAGAATGGGAAATTTATAAGATAATAAGGTAATGATACTCGCAAAAATTGACGCTGTAATTCCCACATAAGCAGGAATATCTAACCACCAAGCGATTAAAATAACATTACCTATGCCAATATGTGCTATTTTACGAATAATTTCCGTTTCGCTATCAGTAAAATGACTAACTACCCAAGCAATGCAGATAATTAATCCTACCCAAGCCGCAGCGGCGGTAATTTGCAGCGACAAGGGAGAAAGGTTTTCTAAGCTGAAGAATATGTTAAACAATGATGTAATAGAGGTATTTTTAACTTTAATTCTACTTTATGGTATTTGGATATGAAAATATTATTGATTTGGCTAATTAAGGGTTATCGTTTATTTATCTCTCCCCTGTTTCCCCCCACTTGTCGCTTTCAACCGACTTGTTCTATGTATGCGATTCAAGCTATTGAACGGTTTGGAGTATTTCGGGGTAGTTGGATGGCTATCATGCGGATTTTACGCTGTCATCCTTTTCATCCAGGCGGTTATGATCCTGTTCCAGAGATGGATAAAAAGTCTTGTTGTGAACATGAAGAGTGAACACGGATTTAAGGGATTACTGGATTACACGGATAAGCTTACGAAAATATTCCGGTAGTTGTATAATACTTTATAGTCATTTAAAATAAATAAAAAAATGCAGCCTTTTAACAGTACATGGATTGGCGTTATACTGGGCTTCATCTTGGTAACAATGCCATCTGTTGCTAAAGCTAATGATCCAGGTCCTTGTTTCATGGTGACATCCTCTGGAAAAAAGATCAGTTTAGGTGAAATGTGCAAGGTTAAACAACCAATAGAAACTGTTTTGCGAATACCAATTAAACGTCGGGCGGCGAAGACTCCGATTATAGATGTTAGATTTAATGGTAATCAGATTTTTGAGATGGTTTTTGATACTGGTGCAAGTGGTATTTTGATCACTCAACAAATGGCAAATGTCCTCAAACTCAAGGCTGGAGAAAAAATCAAAGCTAGTATTGCCGATGGTAGTATAATAGAACTGCAAACGGGGACAATTTCATCCGTAGGTGTTGGTGGTTTGGTTGTGAATAATCCTAAAGTTGCTGTTGCGCCTAAAGCTCAAATTGGTTTACTGGGTCAAGCCTTTTTTGATAACTATGATATCAAGATTTTTGATAAATACATAGAATTGCACCAGCGTTAAAAAAGAGTTAAAAATTAGCAATTAAAATGCGACCTTATTACCAAATTCCCATTATTGAATGTGGTGAACCTTTAGTAAATATTCCTCTAGAATTGTTTGCGGTGGAATCTCCTCACCCGTATCAAAAGTTAGGTGCTAATTATGGTGGACATTCACCTTATTATTTGCGCCAAAGTGTTGTTGAAAATTTGATTCAGGCGCAAAATAATTTACAATTACTACGTCCTAATTGGTATATTCAAATATTTGATGCTTATCGTCCTGTAGCTGTGCAGCAGTTTATGGTAGATTACAGCTTTGGGGAAGCGTTGCGAGAACGGGGTTTGACGGAAAAGGAATTATCATCCCAGCAACGGGAAGATGTATGGAAGGCGGTTTATGAAATTTGGGCTGTACCCAGTTTGGATATGAACACCCCTCCTCCCCACAGTACGGGGGCTGCGGTGGATATTACCCTAGTCAATGATGTTGGGGAAGTTGTGGATATGGGTTCACCTATTGATGAGATGTCCGATCGCTCCCATCCAGAATATTATATTGAGAGTAATCAAAAATATAATAGTAACCGTCAACTCTTACGAGATGTCATGTTAAAAGCTGGATTTCAACGCAATCCTAGAGAATGGTGGCATTTTTCCTTTGGTGATCAAATGTGGGCTTGGTTATATAATCAATCTCATCCTGAAACTCTGATGACAGCACGTTATGGAAGATTAAATTAAGACACATCCAGGAATTTTCAATCTTGTTGTGTTATAATCGTAGACGCTACTAGTGAAGCAAAACTTCATAGTTGATTTTGGAGAGGTGTCCGAGTGGTTGATGGTGACGCACTCGAAATGCGTTTTGGGGAAACTCAACGGGGGTTCAAATCCCCCCCTCTCCGTTGAATTTATCGAACAGAATTCAGGAGTCAGAATTGCTGAATGGATTCTGTACGAGTGACGAATAAATAACTGGGTTTAAGACCACCACTAAATCGTAGATTTTGTGGTGCAACAATCCATTTGCGGATCTCAATTCCCGACTGATTGATTCTGACTCCTGACTCCTGACTCCTGACTCCTTCTTCAAGTTATAACTGCGGCTTTTCTTCCTTTTGTTGCTGAATTTCCGGTGCTGGGTTTTGGTTGGTTTCCACAGTGGGAACTACCACACCCGAAGAATTTTCTGGTGGAGATTCCTGGGTTGGAATCACTACGGGACGAGGTTCTGGTGCTGTGTTTTCTGGAGGTGGAGAAGCTTTTTGGGATTCTTTAGAATCGCGCAGGGTATCCATTAAGGATGGTGAGGGAGTCACAACCGGTGTTGATTTCTTGGTTGTATTTTCGGGAGTTGGAGTGGGTTGAGAGTTATGATTCTCAGGTGCTTTTTTTTGAGAATTGCTAGTAGGAATTGGTTCTGGAGAAACGCGAAGATTTTTAGGTTTTCTCCGCACACGAGGTAAGGGTACAGATTGATTGAATGAGGAATTTTGAATTTTTTGATTTGCAGATGATGGTGATATTTCCACAACAGGTTTAGGTGGAATAGGTTCATAAGTAGATTGTGCAGAAGATGGTTTTGGTGCTGATTGTAAATTAGGTTTTGATAATATCCGCGTCATGCTAAAACCTGCGGTCGCTGCAACCAAAGCAATACTAATGCTAATAATTCCCTTAGATACACCTGTTTTTTTGCCAATGTTGGCGATTTTTGATGGTGTTGACGGGGGATGAAAAGTAGCTTTTTTAGATGAATATTCTGATTTTAAATCCGATAAATTAATAGTAGGGATTGCTTCGGTAGGTAAACTTGGTGATGTGACAGCCAGCCTATTTCCTGGTAAAAGTTGCAGCCATTCTGCTACTGTGGTGGGGCGAAATTTTGGTTCTACAGCCATTCCTCGGCTAACTGCTTGATTAACAGCCGCACTCAGATGAGGTTGTAATTCACGGGGAGAAGGCATTTGTTCTCGATCGCGCAATAATGCAGGTATGGGGACTTGTGCTGTCAAAAGTGCATACAAGGTTGCGGCTAAACCATAAACATCTGTAGCTGCTGTGCGTGGTGCTTGGGTTAAATATTGTTCAATAGGTGCATATCCTTCGCTGACTAAACCTGTATGTGTCTGTTTAGCTCCATTATTAAATTCTCTAGCAATGCCAAAATCAATTAGCACTACTTCCTGAGTTCCTTGACGCAAAATAATATTATCTGGTTTAATGTCTCTGTGTAGCAACCCGTTGTTATGCACTACTTGTAAGGCTGCACCTATTTGGCGGATATAATGAATGGCTGTAGCTTCTGGTAAGGGGATTCCTGGTAAAACAAATGCTGCACCTAAAGTGTCTCCACGAACATATTCCATTACCATGTAAGGTAAACTGTCTTCTTCAAAAAAGTCGCTGACTCGGACAATATGAGGATGAACACAAGCGGCTAATCTCCTGGCTTCATCTTGAAATTGGCGCTGAAACTTGGGAAAATCGGGATGTTGTCGCAACCTTTCATTGATAGTTTTCATCACCACTTCTTGATTTAAATAGTGGTGCATAGCTTTGAAGGTAACACCAAATCCGCCCCGCCCTATTTCCTGGAGGATGGTATATTTTCCATTCTGCAAAATTGTTCCTGCTAACATAGGGTTTTTTCAGTCTTAAATAAGCAGATAATTAATTGGGTTATATCATTCCCATCTATTATGACAAGGGTTTTTGATTCTGCTCAATTATTCTGATATAGCAGGAGTCAGGAGTCAGGAGAAGAAGAAAGAAGAAAGAAGAATAAAATTTCAGTATTGCTAAATTAAAGTATAAAATTCCCAAATTGAACCTTTTAAAATCAAACCTCAGTGCAGCTTTGCGGGAGACTAAAATTTATACCCTTAATCAGCAATACCAGATTTTGTAAGTTCTAACTACCCAATCAATTGTATCAAAATAATTATTAATTATTACTTATTCTCTATGCTGAGGCTAGAATCTGTTAATTTTTATCGGCGTTTACAGCATCAGCACCAATACCCAATTTTACAGGATATTTCTTTTAGGGTATCACCGGGCGATCGCCTAGCCATTGTCGGTACATCCGGTGCTGGGAAAACTTCCTTATTACGCCTCATTAATCGCCTAAATGAACCCACTAGCGGCAAAATTTATCTTCAAAATCAAGAATATCGGCAAATTCCCGTTATCCAACTCCGTCAACAGGTAATGCTTGTCCAGCAAGAATCTAAGTTACTAGGGATGACAGTTGGGGAAGCCTTGGCCTATCCTTTAGTTCTGCGCGGTCTACCAAAGCAAAAGATTCAGGAAAAAGTCAGTTATTGGCAAGAACAACTGCAAATTCCTGAACAATGGTTAGGACGAACCGAGGTGCAACTTGCTGCTGGACAAAGACAGTTAATTGCGATCGCTCGCGCCCTAGTTACCGAACCCCGGATTTTACTCCTAGATGAGCCTACATCAGCCTTAGACACTCCCACATCCACTCACTTAATTGGTATACTCACCCACCTAAATCAACCACCTTCCTCGGCAATTTTGATGGTAAATCGCCAAATAGATTTAGCTCAAGCATTTTGTACTCACCTCTTACATCTTCAACAAGGTCAATTAGTAATCAATCAACCCGCTGCTGACATAGATTGGAATAACTTAGCAACCAGCTTAATCCAAGCCGAAACTCAATCATTAGCAGAATGGACTTAAAGCACTTTCTGATGTTACGAGGTACAGTTTTTTATCACAAAACCCGTAGGGGCGCAGGGCCTGCGCCCTCCATTGTTTTGCGCCCTCCACTGTATTTCATAAAAACGAGAATTGCTGTAACTCATTATCTGTTCCCCCTGTTTCAAGAACTTTGAGTAGTCAGCACAGGAAGTTGATTCGTAAATCTTTCTCTTGGTAACTTTGTTTGTGTTTGCGGAACATTAACATTCAAAATTTCCATGTTAAATCTGTATCCCACATTGCGGATAGTTTGAATTAAACTAGGTTGACGCGGATCAAGTTCCACCTTCTTCCGCAACGATAAAACATGAGTATCAATAGTGCGTGGATTATCAATAGCATCAGGCCAAGCACGACGTAATAATTCCGATCTACTCAGAGGCACTCCTCCAGCTTGTGCCAAAACGTACAATAAACTGAACTCCTGGGGCGTTAAATCAATAAACTCCCCTTGAAACCGCACCCGACGCTGCACTAAATCAATTTGCAAACTACCATAATCTAAATAAGCGGGTGCAGTAGGTGTCCGGTTACGGCGGATAATTGCCTCAACCCTAGCCAAAAATTCTTGCATTCCAAAAGGTTTGCTTAAATAATCATCCGCACCCGCTTTTAATCCCGTCACAATATCAGCTTCATTTGTACGAGCAGATAACATCAGAATCAAAGGCTGCTGTTGACGATGTAACCAGCGGCAAAACTCAACCCCATCACCATCCGATAAATCCGCATCTAGAATGACTAGAGTTGGTTGATGGCTGATAAACACTTCTTTTGCTTGATAAATACTGGCAGCTTGATGAACTCGGTATTCTAGTTGTTGCAAGTGCCAACCCAACAACGACCTCAGATGGGGATTCCCCTCAACAATTTCTATACAAACCGAACCCACAGTGGCAAGACCCCTTAGCGTTGATGAATCTCAAATTAACAATCTCATGGTTAAGGTTTTGTAGTTTTTGTTACTTCAACAGACATATTCTTCACATTTTCCTCAAAAACCTTGCAGAAAATTTATTTTTTACTTTATTTACAGCCACGCTAGTAGCTTTATTAAATTTTTATTACGTTTACATTATATCCATTGGCAACGGCAATAGGTAAATAAAATTACTTTTTTATCACTTGTAGCGTTATGAACTAGAATCAGCAACACAATTTACTTCAAAAATCTATACAATCCTATCACTTTCACTCCTCTTCCTTCATTCTTTTTTTCTTTTCTCCTTCTTTTTATTCTTCCCGATTCCTGACTGGTCACTGAGCGAAGTCGAAGTGCTGACTCCTCATATCATTAAAGTTTATTTTTAGCAATCTGTCCTACTCCTTCAGAGATATGGTAAACTCAATAGAACAATCATTTACCAAAGGGAGTAGCACAAAAATCACACCCGATTATAACCAAAGGTAGAGACAGGCTGTTATTGATCCCGAAAACAGCCAACGGATTCTAAAACTTGATTTTACAGATTTATGCACTCATGGCTAAATTTGTATTCCCCGTAAACAACGTCTAAAAAATTGGATAAAAATCAATTACCCTTTGTAATTACAACATAGATGGCTAAAGTGAAGCTATCAGATCAAACTTTGACAAAAAATCGTAAAAATACCTTACAAAATCACCATATTTCCAATTTTTTGGCGTAGGATCTAATTAAGTTTTTAGCTGCTGGGGGGTCTCACCCAAGGTGAAAATATTAACTTATAAGTTAATACAGAAGAGGGAAGTGATACTTCATTAAGCGTGAATCATTATCTACAATTCTCATTGCAAAGAGATTAATACAGCAGTTATGCTCCAAGACACACAAACCATCCGCTACTACCAAAGACTTACCGACGCCTTCGTCGAATTATGGAATCGCGGTTATCGTATGGATGATATGCGGATGTATTTGGATGGATACCTAGCCGCACTTCGACATAGTAACATTATCGAACCATATTGGATTCATCGCTTAGAAGAGGAAGCCAGCCGTTATTTGCATGATGTATCTAATTTCGTAATGGTTCAACCAGAACCCGAAAAACAACATGGCTACTACTAAAGGTACTATCCGATTTTGCTAACTAGCCCATTACCGCCGATGATCATAGCACGATTTTTGCATTGGTCAATGGGGTATAGGGGACAAATTTTGGGAAATACTGCAATTTACATGGAATCAAACCCCTTCGTTTTACATCACCAAGGGGAATTTTTGTAACTGTTCACACTCCCCCACTAAAAAGGAATTAGGAAGTAACAGGGATAGGAG
>NZ_VIKX01000104.1 GCF_009711935.1 Dolichospermum sp. UHCC 0259
ATTTCTCCATAAAGGGAGCGGTAGAACCATAAAATTTTTCTTGATAGTAATCTCTGGATTTATCTCTATGCTAAAAATCCGCCAGAAAAATCCCAGCAAGTTGCAGAAATCATCAAAAATAATTCTTCATCCCT
This sequence comes from Dolichospermum sp. UHCC 0259, assembly GCF_009711935.1. GTDB lineage: Bacteria > Cyanobacteriota > Cyanobacteriia > Cyanobacteriales > Nostocaceae > Dolichospermum. The sequence continues at coordinate 135 of NZ_VIKX01000104.1, forward strand.
GTTAGTTAGCACTCAGGTTTTAGGTGAATTATTTCATGTTTTAACTAGAAAAAAATTCACATCAAAAACAGATGCAATTACAATCATATCAGATATAGTGAATACTTTTTCGATTCAGGCAATCAACACAACAGAAGTTATACAAGCATTAGAAATCAATGCAAAATATAACTACTCTTACTGGGATAGTTTGATTATAGCTACAGCTTTATTAAGTGACTGTTCCATCATTTACTCAGAAGATATGCAACATAATCAACTAATAGAGAATAAGGTAAGAATTATCAATCCATTTGTTTGATTTCATATCTTTTTAATTCCTGTAGGGTGGCTTAACAACAATATAAGCCACTATTAAAAACCCTGTATCTGTTCACATTATCTCACTCAAGCATTACTAGGGATTAGTAGAGCGATAGCGAAGCGCTGCTGCAAGCAGTTCGCACCTGAAAAGCTTACCCTGTATCTGTTTACATTATCTCACTCAAGCATTACTAGGGATGTTTAGGGCGATCGTGTAAATATTAACCTCACCTGATAATTGTCACCCGAACTAAATCAAATCCTATTTTGTGCTTTTTCTAGTTTACAATGTAAAAAATAACTTAATACTCCCTTAACTATCAATGAGTAGTAATCAGGGTAGAAATATTAAAATTTGACAACGGGAGTGATTTTGAATAAAGAGGATATCATCTATCAACAAATTATAGCAATTGCCAGTAGTTACGGAATTTTTGATTGTATACCCTGTGCTAGAGCAATTAAAGAGTTTTTAATCAGACAAAGTATTCATGGAAAACATATTAAAATAGATACAAATTCTCAAGATCCAATTTATGGCAGAATTTATGATGATAGTATTGGAGAATTGATTGCTACCACTGGTCATCATGAAGGTGTTATAATTGAGATAAATGACGGAGAACTTGTTTTTGACAACATCCACCATCAAGGCATTACCCGATTAAACTGGATACAGAATCTCTATTCACCTATTTTAGATGCAGGATTAGAGTTTCAAATCACAGAAACTTACTTTTAACCTATAAATTTAGTGAGTGAAAAATGGATAATCTCTACAAATTACTGCAAAAGATCAAAAAAAGACCTGCAATGTATATAGGTAAAAATTCTATTTTTAACCTCCAAGCATTTTTAGATGGATACTATTTTGCCCGTCGAGAAATTGGTATTCCCTTAACAGCAGAAGAAACAGAATTTCAAACTTTTTTGCAATGGATAAGACACAAATTTAATGTAGAAACAGGTCAATTATGGTCAAGTATTCTTCTTTTCCATTCAGCCGATGAAAAAAGCGCAGTAGATAGATTTTTTACATTGTTTGAAGAATTTTATCAAAATCAGAAAAATCACGAAACAGCAAAAATTGATGAATTAGTTTCATGAAAATGAAAATTAATGCGTAGGTTGGGTTGACACAAGGAAACCCAGCAATACCCATCATTAATAACAGTACATTACAATCCGAAAACCTTACCCTGTATCTGTTTACATTATCTCACTCAACCATTACTAGGGATTACTGGAGCGATAGCGAAGCGCTGCTGCAAGCAGTTCGCACCCTAAAAGCTTACCCTGTATCTGTTTACGTTATCTCACTCAAGCATTACTGGGGATTAATGGGGCGATCCTATCGTGTAAATAAGATAAGACAATAGAACCATGACAGATACACCTGGAAACATTCACCTCACCTGAGAATTATCACCCGAACAAAATCAACTATCTGTTAACATAGTGAATGATAGAATTAACAGCAAAGTAATGATTCAATTACAACAATTGCAAGAACAGGTATTAAAATTACCAATCAAAGAACGCTGGAATCTTGTCCAAACCGTACTAGCATCAATTCAACAAGAAACCCTATCCTCTATTCCTCCTCAACCCACCCTAGAAACCTTATCTGAACTTGACCCCTGGACACAAAGCCTAATAGGTGTAATTAGCTTAGAATCAGAAAATCCAGAAGAAAGTTATGTTAATTACCTAGAGGAGAAATATAGTTGAAAAAAGTATTATTTGACAGCGATGTTTTGCTGGATATTTTAGCACAGCGTCAACCGTTTGTTGTTGCCTCAGCACAAGCATTAAATACAGTCATGAAAAAGCAGGTGCAAGGCTTTGTGTCAGGACACGCTGTCACGAATATTTTCTATATTTTACGCCGTCAAATTGGTAGCGAAGCAGCACGTAAATTAATAGAAAATTTATTGCAACATATTCAAATTGCCAGCGTTACACACGAAGTTATTCACCAAGCTTTAAAAAGTCCAATTAAAGATTTTGAAGATGCGGTGACAAGTGCAGCCGCAATGTCCGCAGGTTTAGAAATAATAGTAACACGAAATAAAGCCGATTTTGTGGAGTCTTCAATACCAGCAATGTTGCCAGAAGAGTTATTGAAAATGCTTTGAAAAGTAGGTTAGGTTGACATAATGAAACCCAAAAATACCACCATTAATAACACTAAATCGCATCCCGAAAACCTTACCCTGTATCTGTTTACGTTATCTCACTCAAGCATTACTGGGGATTAATGGGGCGATAGCGAAGCGCTGCTGCAAGCAGTTCGCACCTGAAAAGCTTACCCTGTATCTGTTTACGTTATCTCACTCAACTATTACTAGGGATTAGTAGAGCGATCATGTAAATAAGAGAAGACAATAGAACCATCACAGATACACCGCCGAAACATTCACCTCACCTGAGAATTATCATCCGAACTATTTTAACTAATTTCAATAGGTGAGATATTTTTCCATTCTTCAGATTCATTTTTTGCACACCAAAGGTCAAACTTTTGTTGAAGATTTAACCACAGTTCCGGCGTAGTTTGAAAAGCATTTGCTAACCGCAAAGCAATATTAGGTGTTACACTTGCACGTTCATTCACAATTTCCGAAACCGTCTTTCGAGACACACCCAAAATATTAGCCAGTTCTGTCACCGTCATATTTAAAGGTTCTAAATATTGACGTTTAATCAAAGCACCAGGATGTCTAGGTTTTCTGTTAGTATTCATATTCATATTCATAATCCTAATGATAATCCTCGTAATTTACGTCGTAAGCATCCCCATCTTCAAAAACAAAAGTTAAACGCCAATTACCCGAAACTGTAACTGAATATTCACCTTTCCTATTTCCTATTAATTGATGAAACTTAGAACCAGGAAAATTCATATCCTCAGCTACAGATGCAGCATCTAGTCTATCTAATAAATCTAACAGTTTTTCAGCATGATTTGGATTAACTCCACTTCTATTATCATCTTCAAACAGCTTTCTTAACCCCTTATGCTTGAAATTTCTGATCATAAGTAAAATAACAATATTTACTGTAACCTATAAGGTTACACTTGTCAATCCACAATATACGCTAAATTTGGTAATTTTGAAAACTCATTGATTAGTATTTACAATAATTTACAAATCATCATCACCGTTATCATGGCAGAAAATGACAAAAACCGCCATAATATAAAAAAGTATATTCAAGAAGTCACATTATGAAAAGTATGAATATTTCCTTACCTGACACGATGCGCGATTATATAGAAGAACAGGTAGCGCAAGGTGGTTACAGCAGCGTCAGTGAATATTTTCGGGAATTAGTGCGACAAGACCAAAAACAAAGAGCGAACGAACGACTACAAACCATGCTCTTAGAAGGATTAAACTCTGGAAATGCAACAGAAATGACAGCACAAGATTGGGAAGATATTCGTCAAGCAGTTCGTGAGAAAACTAACAAACGTCAAAGTGCAATTTAGCCATGATGTTTGCAATTAAAAAAAGACCTCAAGTTATCCGTGACTTGATAGATTTAGCTACCTACATAGCAGAAGATAGTTTAGACGTTTCCGACCGCTTTTTAATAGCAGCAGAAACAACATTTAAACAATTAGCTAAAACTCCAGCTATGGGGAAATTAACAGATTTTACCCATCCCGATTTAGCAGATATTCGACAACAATCAATTAAAGGATTTAGAAAATATCTTATTTTTTATCGTATCACTGAATCGGAAATTGATATTTTGCGAGTTATTCATGGTGCAAGAGACATTGAAACAATATTAGATGAGGATTTAGAAATATGAGTAATTAGGTTGGGTTGACGTAAATAAACCCAACAAAACCCACTATTAATAACACTAAATCGCACCTAAAAACCTTACCCTGTATCTGTTTGCATTATCTCACTCAACCATTACTAGGGATTAGTAGAGCGATCGCGTTCGCGGAGCGTCCCGGAGGGAACTAGCGCTGCTGCAAGCAGTTCGCAGCCCGAAAAGCTTACCCTGTATCTGTTTACGTTATCTCACTCAGGCATTGCTAGGGATTAGTGGAGCGATTGTGTAAATATTCACCTCATCTGAGAATTATCACCCGAACTAAATCAAATCCTATATTTACAAACTACTAGACTAAAAATATCAAATTAAGCTATACTACTTATAGTATGACTGTGGGTAGGATATGGCTAAAATCTCAATTTCATTGCCAGATGAACTACTAAATTACATTGACCAAAAAGTTGAAAACCGTAGTGCATTGATTGAAAATCTCTTGAAACAATGGCAAGAAAAACAACAAGATGAAGCACTAGCCGCAGCTTGCGCTTTGGTTGATGAATTAGAATTAGGTTGGGAAAGTGAATGGCAAAACATAGCGATTACCGAATGGGAAGCATCTGGATAGTAACATTTGATCCATCTGTAGGTACAGAAATTCAAAAAACTCGTCCAGCACTGATAATTTCTGGGACTTTGTTTAACAACCAACGCAGCAAAGTCACAGTTTTACCTTTTACTTCCGTAAAACCGAATAACCCCCGCATTTCACCTGCGGTAGTTGAAGTACCTACATCAGCGCAAAATGGACTTTCTGTGGATAGTCTTTTAATCTGTGTTGAACCCATGACTTTTGACAAAATTCGTTTAACTCAACAATTAGGAGAATTAGAAGCAGAATTACTAGAACAAGCTCAAAATATTTTGCGGAGATATCTTAGTTTAAACAGCAATTAATCATTTTTGATTGATTCAGTTCATATTATCTCACTTAACCATTACTAGGGATTACTGGGGCGATCATGTCAATATTCACCTCATCTGAGAATTATACTCAACACGGCTTAATTACTTGATTTTATGGGTAGGGGTTTAGCTCATGCTTTACCCCTACAAATCTGGGGTTTTCGTAATTTTACAAAAGTCCATATCTCAACCGTTTTTAGTATATCAACCAGGGCGTAGTTTATAATAGGATCATACGGAAAAAATTTACTCAACTTAGGAGTTAATCATAGTGATAAACATTGCCGAAATATCTCAAGATATTGACTTACCAGAAGAAGCGCAAATCTTACTCCTGGATTTTATTCAATTACTAAAAAAACGTTATCCACAACCAGAAAATCATCAACAAAAAAGTATCTATGAAAAATTTGATTAAATTGGATTAATTGGTTGTTGTGCTGTGGAAGAAAATTTATCAACCACATATAAAGAAGCTTTATCTAATACATTATCAAATAAATATAATCATCGTTGATACAGGATTTTGGTTAACAATGGATTTAGCTGATGCTTCCCTAGTAATTTTTAGAAATAGACATTCGCTGGGGCTAAATTGTGTCTCTAAATATGTCTGATAAAATACAGGCAATTATTGCTGTTTAACAACAAAAATGGGTAATTGAATATTGAAGATCAGCTTCATTACCAATTACCCATTAGCAATTATTTAAGAATAAATTACAATTCCTGTGACTCCTTATTTGTAATAACACTAACTTGTGTACTGGCAACTTTTGCTGCTTGCAACATGGGAGTGTTAGTAACGGAATTGTTAGCCAAAGTAAACAAGGGATTGGATAAAATTCCAGAGATAGTAGTAGCTATTAAAGTTACTATCAAACCCACTTGTAAAGGTCTAAGTCCGGGTAGATCCCAACGAACTTGAGGATAATTCTTCACCACGTCGGACATTTCTTGGGGTTCTTTGACTACCATCATTTTAACTACACGAATGTAGTAATAGATGGAAACCACGCTGGTAACTAAACCGAGTAAAACTAACCAGTAAAGACCAGCTTGCCAACCTGCCCAAAATAGGTAAATCTTCCCGAAAAATCCGGCTAGTGGGGGAATACCACCCAATGATAATAGGGAGATACTCAAACCCAGTGTTAAAAGTGGGTCTTTTTGATACAAACCGGAGTATTCAGAAATTTGGTCTGTTCCTGTTCGTAGTGAGAATAATACTACACAGCTAAAGCCGCACAGGTTCATAAACAGGTATACCAATAGATAGAAAATCATACTGGAATAGCCGGCATCAGTTCCCGCAATTAAGCCAATCATCACAAATCCAGCTTGGGCGATAGATGAGTAAGCTAACATCCGCTTCATGCTAGTTTGGGCTAGGGCAACAACGTTACCCAGTACCATACTCAGCACAGCAAGGGCTGTGAAGACAAATCTCCATTCATCTGCCACGACAGGGAAAACGGTGGTTAAGAGACGGATAGCCAGGGCAAATCCGGCGGCTTTAGAACCAACGGATAAAAAGGCGATAACTGGAGTTGGTGCGCCTTCATAAACGTCTGGTGTCCATTGGTGGAAAGGTGCAGCGGAGATTTTGAAACCAATACCCGCAATTACGAAAACCAGGGCAATTACTAAACCTAGAGATTGACCAATATTTGCTGTAGCGATACCTTGAGCGATCGCACTTAATTCTGTTTGTCCACCGGATAAACCATACAACAGCGAGACACCATACAAAAATACCGCTGTACTGGAAGCACCAATTAACAGGTATTTCAACGCTGCTTCATTGGAACGAGGGTCACGTTTTGTATAACCTGTCAACAAATAAGAGGAAATACTCAGGGCTTCTAGAGAGATGAAAATCATCACTAACTCATTAGCACCGGATAAAAACATTCCTCCCAAAGTCGCAGTCATCAAAATGGCAATAAATTCCGCTAAAGGCGTACCACTTTGTTCAACGTAGCGAATTGACATTAATATTGTTGATATTGCTGACAGGGCGATAATCCCCCGAAAGACTATACTCAGGTCATCACCGTTAAAACTACCAGTAAAGGCAATGGGGTTAGTTGTATCCCATTGGAAGTATAGAGCGATAATCGCGGCTGTTAAACCGAGCGTAGCTAGATATCCAATCCAGCGAGCAGATGTCCGTCCCAAAATCAAATCAACAATCAAAACCCCCAAGAGGGTAATCATGACGATTCCCTCTGGTAAAATCGTTCCAGCATTTAACTGGGATGCAAAATTAGCAAAATCCATGAGATATATAGGTTTTAGCGATTAAACATGATTGGCTAACACAAGTTTATTCTATCTATACTTCTTGACTAAAATTGCATTGATCTTTCTATCTTTAACAGTTGGAAATTCGTATATTTGATTTTAGCTATCCGCAAATGTACCGCAATAACTCAAAATAAACAGTCGAGTACATAACTGAACTGTTCAGAGTGGGGTGATTTTCTGGAAAGAGTTAATGCCGTAAAGATTAACCATCATTTTCTGAATGAGTGCTTTTTTCATCCTGTTGTCAAGTTTTATTAACTTTCATGACGGGCTTCGCTATCGCCTCAACTCAAAATCAAAATATCATAATATTGTCCGCTTTGACGATGGGTTATATGGCGATCGCCTATCAGATATCGCTTCAGTATAACGGTCTAGTTAAGCCGCCACAGTTAATTTAAATCTTTACAGCTTGCTTTCGTGGGTAGAGATTAGTCCAGATGGGGAATACTGCTATAGCTCAAACCAATGCCAAAAATTAAGGCTCTGTCAAGTAGGCGTTGATTTTTGTGACTAGCTGTTTCAGTGACACTGGTTTACTGAGATAGTCATTTGCGCCCATCGCAATGCAACGATCTCGATCGCCAGACATTGCCAGTGCGGTCAATGCAATGATCGGCGTATCGGCTAACTCAGGAATTTGGCGAATGCGCTGGATGGTTTCCAATCCATCCATGTCTGGCATTTGAATATCCATTAAAATTACATCGGGGTGAGTTTGTTGAGCTAAGTTGATCGCCATGCGACCATTGTGGGCGACAACCAAGCGATAACCCTTCATACTTAAATATTCAACAAACATAGTGATATTTGCCTCATTATCTTCGGCTAGTAAAATTAATGGTGTTTCAGCGATCGCATCTGTGATTGCCTCGGTGGTAGATGGAAGCGGAGGCTCTGGTACAATGGATGACTCACAGAATGGCATGATCGGAAGTGCGATCGTAAAGCAACTGCCCACACCTAATTCACTGGTTAATCTGACTTCGCCGCCATGTAGTTCCACTAAGTGCTTAACGAGAGCTAAACCCAATCCTGAGCCGTTGTAGTTACGATTGAGGGCGCTCTCAACCTGCACAAAAGGTTGAAACAGCCTTTTAATTTGATCTGGCGCAATTCCAATGCCAGTATCAACAACGCTAATCTCTAGGGTGTCGCAGGGCATTCCCTCAAAGTTTATATTCTCGGCATTATCTAGAAACGGTATATAACTTACTTTTAGGCTGATTTTGCCGCCGTCTGGTGTGAATTTGACGGCGTTATTGAGCAGATTGATTAGAACTTGCCGAATCCGCCGCTCATCAATGGTGAAGGGGGGTAGGTTGGCAGGAATCTCTGACTCCAGTTGAATATTTTTGCTGAAGGCTTGTTGCTTAATAAAGACCAAACTTGATTGACAGAGGGCTTCGACATTACATGGTTGACAAGACAGCTTAATTTGTCCTGCTTCGATTTTTGCCACATCCAGAATATCGTTAATCAATTCTAGTGGTCTGTCAGTTTTCTATTTGTG
>NZ_VIKX01000105.1 GCF_009711935.1 Dolichospermum sp. UHCC 0259
CCTATCCCTGTTACTTCCTAATTCCTTTTTAGTGGGGGAGTGTGAACAGTTACTTTCTGAACCCTGGGTTGGGACTTTCTTCACCATCGGAGCGAAAGAAGATAGCCAAAAAATCTTCGAGGATCAGATGGCGTTCATGAAGAATTTTGATAGTAAAGCAATTGTCGTTGCCGAACTTGGAGGGGCTGTCCATCAACAACCCATTGAACCCTTAAATAATCGTCCCCAGTTTACTGATGAACAATGGAAACTCTTGATTGATGGCTTAAATTCTCTAGGGGATCAAGCCTTTGCCAATGGTATGATCTTGTCTTACCATCCCCACGTCGGCACCGGAGTAGAAACCCGCGCAGATATTGATCGTCTCATGGCAGGAACAAAGGATCACAATGTGAACCTACTACTTGATACTGGACATCTTTACTATTCAGGTGTTACCCAAGATGGAATTTTGGATCTGATTAGCACCTATGGTAGCCGGATTAAACACGTTCACCTCAAAAATATTCGTCAAAATATCTTGGACGAAGCAAAACAAAAGCAACTCAGCTTTTTAAGTGCAATTCGCTCTGGAGTCTTTACCGTTCCTGGTGATAAAAATGGCATTATTGACTTTAAGACCATTTTAAATAAACTAGCCGAAGTTAAGTATCAAGGCTGGTTAATGGTAGAAGCAGAACAAGATCCCAGCAATACCAAAATTAAGCCTTTACGTGAGCCTTTAGAATATGCTCTTCTAGCAAGAGGTTATCTCCATAAAGTGACTGGTTTGTAATTTTTTATTTACTAAAAGTCGGAGACATTATCTACCGACTTTCTTAAATATTAAATCAATACCTTTTGCATTTTTTGTAGGTTGAGTTGTGGAACGTGAACGTTCACGGAGCAATGGTACAAAACCCGACGTATTTTTTGGGTTGTGCTGTCGCTTAACCCAACCTACAAATCAAAACACTAAAACTATTTCTGTACAACTCAACAACAATTATTAGGAGTTTAGATATGTATTCTCACGATAAAGACGAAATCAGACGAGTTTTTGAAGAAACCTATGCCGATAATGTGAGAAGTAGAGATCTTATTGGTTATGGTGAGATGTATACCGAAGAAGCACTTTGGATGGCACCGGATGTAGACGATCGCTGTGGTATTGAAGATATTATGCAAGGATTTGCCGAAAGCATTGATAACAAGGATATTGATCCAGTTTTTACTGCGGAAGAAATTGAAGTGATGGGTGATTTTGGTTATGTCGTTGGTGTCTCTATGGCAACTATTTATCCTCATGATGGTAATCCTCCCAAACAGGCAAAATTTCGAGCTTTATGGTTGATGAAGAAAGAGGCAGGAACTTGGAAAATTGACCGTCAAATTTGGAACAAGAAACCCTTGTAATTTTTGCATAGATACAGCATTTTCCGGTTAAATGCAATAGAGTTAATGGCGGGGAAACCCCGCCCCTACGGGATTGGCTATGAAACTCCATACCTCATAACAGTAGGAAGTGCTGTATCAGAAAAATATCCTACCGTAATTCAAATTTATTGAGAATTTTTTGGGACACAATCAAATGAACAACTCATCATCTTTACCTAATATCTACCTGAGCTTTTTCATGTTCACTACAGATTTAAAACCCGATAATTTGGAATATCGGAAAACTGTGGTAAAACATATCAAAGAACTGAAAAAATTTGGTTATACTGGATTTGAATTTCCTATCGCTCTCACCAATCCTGCCAATTATGCTCAAGATTTGAAAAATTATCAAAATTTACGTCAGTATCTTGATGGTGAAGGTTTAGCAGATATTAAAATATCCACCAATGTTGGAGCAACCAGAACTTTTGATCCTAGTTCTCCCTATCCCAAACAAAGACAAGAAGCTTTAGAATATCTGAAATCAAGAGTGGATATTACGGCTGCTTTAGGGGGGGAAATTATGATGGGTCCCATTGTCATTCCCTATGGTGTTTTTCCAACTACAGACTTTAATGATCCTATTTGGAGCGATCAACTACAGGAGCATTTAGCTTTACGTTATCAAAATGCTCAACCTGTTCTTAATGAATTGGGTAAATATGCTGAGGGGAAAAAGGTCAAATTAGCCATTGAACCTATTACTCATTGGGAAACTCCTGGACCAAATAAATTATCTCAAGTAATTAACTTTCTCAAAGGTGTGGAAAGTAAACAAGTGGGAGTTGTCATTGATAGCGCTCATGAAATCTTAGATGGAGATGGACCAGAAAAATTCGCAGAGCAAGTTGCTGATTTAGCCAAACAAAACCGCCTACATTACATTCAAGTTTCACCCCCTGATCGGGGCGCACTTCATACCAGTTGGCTACCCTGGCAGTCATTTCTCAAACCAGTTTTAGAAGTTTACACAGGACCAATTGCTGTGGAAATTTTCAATGCTATTCCGCCATTTATTAACTCTCTGCGCTTATCTCGACGCAAGTTTTGGATACCAGGAGAAGATCAGCCCCATCCATTCTATCCTAGTGCCTATGATACTGCGGATAAAGCTATCCAAACCACCAACAAAGAAATTAAAAAAGCTCTTAAGCATGGCTAACTTTTCTTCGGGAAATGACTATTTGCTATGACCATAAATTTTGATTTAGAGACTTCATTATGAAGATAGTTAAACCATTACCTAAAGGCATCAAGATTGTCTCAGTTTTTTTGGTGTTTTTCCTGTCCTTATGCCTAACATTTTTAGGTTGGGATGTAGCGATCTGCTTGCAGCAGCGCTTCGCTATCGCCGGACCCAAAGAAACCATGGGAAAATGGACAACCATACCCATGCCACCGCAAGAAGATCGGATGCAGTCTGTCCATACCATTGTGCTACCGAATGGCAAAGTTTTAATGGTCAATGGGAGTAGTTTTCGTAGCACCCTGATTGAAGAAGATGGAAAATATAAGTTTAAAGAAGGTGTAGATCCGAAAAACTACAATGCCATCAATAATACAGGTTTACTTAACCCTGAAACAGGAAAATTTGAACGTATTTCCTCACCTCCAGCCTCACAAAATGGGACAACAAACGATCTCTTTTGTCTGGGTCATGTGCAGTTAGCTGATGGTAACGTCCTCTTTATCGGTGGAACAGGGCGTTATTACCCAGGTGGAGCTTTTACCGGCACCAAGCAGATTAACCTCTACAAGTGGCAAACAGGAGAATGGAAAGCGATTGGGGAGACAAAAGATGGACGTTGGTATCCCAGTTTAATTCCCCTTGCTAGTGGGAAAGTCGTCATTTTTTCCGGTTTAAAATGGGATAAACCCAACCAAATTAACCCCAGTATTGAAATTTACGATCCCAAAACAGAAAAACTCCAATACTTCGACCCCAGACTAATCGAAAACAGTCCCTTCAACACCAAGGTAGAAGGTGAGGACGTTTACGATAGCATTGACCTTTATCCCCGTGTTTTTCCCTTAAAAGATGGCAGATTACTGATTACAGGAGACGAAGCCGGTATTGCCGGAGTTTCAGTTCCCCATTTCAGTAAAAAAAGCTATTTAATGAGCGTTCAGGAAGCAGATAATGGCAATATCTCTATTAGTTTTGAAGTCGGTCCAGATCGCTTAGAAACCAATAAAGCCTACGGAACTGCTCTACAAGTCCCTAATTCGGAAGATGTCATTTTATTAGGCGGCATTATTGGTACTAACAATATTGGTTTTGGACGGGGTGGTAATACATCAGGATTTCCCAAAGAGGTCAGGATAGCCAGCAGTTTACAACATTGGATTGCACCAGAAAAAATTGGTAACAAGATTGGTAAATGGGAACTATTTGACCATTTCCTCGATAAACCCAGAGCTAACCTCCAAGCCGTCATTTTACCCACCAAAGAAATTTTAGTGATTAATGGGGGGCGATATCCCGAATATCAGCCAGTTTACGAACCCTTACTCATGACCCCAGATGCAAAGGCGATCGCAGGTTATCGAACCAAGTCCTTAAATCCTGGCAAATTCCCCAGACTGTACCATAATGGGGCTGTTTTACTACCGGATGCCCGTGTATTAGTTGTGGGTGGTAATGCCAACCGAGCCGCACTCAAAAAAGACGGCACAGTTCGTGTGGATGTTCTTGGTGATCCGCAAACATTTTTTACCTTTGCCAAACTGCACAATCAATCAGGAGAACCTGAAGAATTTGATCTCGACACCTTTTACAAAGATCCTCAACATTATTACGCCGAAGGAGATTCTGAACCCTTTGTGCCGGCGGAAATTTGGCAAGGAGAAATTTTCAGTCCTCCCTATCTCTTTAAATCAGGTAAGCGTCCTCAAATCAAGCAAGCTCCTGACACTCTTGAATATGGAAAACCAGGGACAATTAGGGTGGCAAATGGCACTAAAAACCCATCGCTGGTACTTGCCAAATTGGGGGCTGTTACCCATTCTTTTGATTATGGACAACGGTTAGCAGAGTTGCCCATTAAAGTCTCGGATGATAGTTCATTAGTGGAATTTACAGCGCCTAACAACGCGAATCTCTATCCTCCTGGATACTACATGATGTTTTATCTCAATGACTTAGGCAAACCTGCCAAAGCCAAAATTATCAAACTGCAAGCTGCATAAAAAACAGTCATTAAAAAGGTGGAAATTTGTGGCACTAACAGAAGAAGACTTAAAAAATGTTCCCGAAAGCGGCATTGATCCAGAAAATGCGGGCAAGTATCAAGGACTCCTAGAAGACTTACAAGGGAACATTTTAAAAGGACATGGACGAGATTACAGCGTGCATCTCTTTTTAGAATGGAAATCAGACAAAGTTGCTGAAGCTAAAAACTGGATACAGACCTTTACAAAATCTTATGTAACATCAGCTAAACAGCAAGCAGATGAGGCTTTACGTTACCGACAAGAAGGCATTGGCGGCCAGGTTTTTGCTAACTTTTTACTAACTCGTCGTGGTTATGAGGCTTTAGGATTTAAGCCTTTTCAAGTTCCGAAAGATCAGCCCTTTACAATGGGGATGAAAAATGAGCAAATCAGACAAGATTTTTTAAAAGATCCAGAGGTTAAAAACTGGGAAGCAGGATTTCAAAAAGATATCCATGCTTTACTGTTGATTGCTGATGATAACTTGATTAATTTGTTGCAAACTGTCAATAAAATTTCTCAAAGTCTACGTCAAGTTGCTGTGATTATTCACCGCGAAGATGGCTTTATTCTCAGAAATAAAGCCGGACAAATCATTGAACATTTTGGGTTTGTGGATGGGGTCAGTCAGCCTTTATTTATCAAACGAGATATTATGAGAGCGCAAACCAATGATTGTAATTTCAGTCAATGGGACCCTAGAGCTTCTTTAGATATCATTCTCGTTAAAGATTATAATGGAAAAACTGAGGATAGTTACGGTAGCTATTTAGTTTACCGAAAACTCGAACAAAATGTTAAAGCATTTCATGAAGATCAACAGAAACTTGCGGAAACTTTAAACATCAAAAATGATTTGGCAGGGGCTTTAGTTATGGGTCGTTTTGCGGACGGAACTCCCGTGACTAAATCAGATATTCCCACCTATGCTGTGACTCCCACTAATAACTTTAATTATGATGAGGATGTAGCAGCTACAAAATGTCCATTTCATGCACATATTCGCAAAACAAACCCTCGTGGTGATACAGGACGAGTGGAATCTGCTCCTGAATTTGATGAAGCTTTACGCATAGAAAGAGATCATCGCATTGCCAGACGGGCGGTGAGTTATGGAGAACATGATCCCACTGCAAAACCGACAGAGGGTTCAGGATTATTGTTTCTTTGTTTCCAAGCAGATATTGAAAACCAATTCAATTTTATGCAGTCGAGATGGGCAAATCCTGATCGTTTTGTTGATGTTGGGGTGGGGATTGATCCGGTAATTGGTCAGCCTGGAAAACCAAAAGGTGATCCAAGAAATGTAGTATCAAAATGGCCAACCAAATGGGGGGAAAAAGAAACTAAGGATTATCATTTTGAGCTATGGGTGAAAATGAAAGGTGGAGAATATTTTTTCGCTCCTAGTATTAGTTTTCTCACCCATATAGCTTAGAGATTTATCTAGCTAATCAAGACTATTATTGCCAACAGTTTATTTACCAAATTGCCAAAAGCCATGATTAAAATTCAAGACACAGCCGAAAGAAAAAGACTGGTTGAAGATAGCAATCAGACAAAACATTGGAAACAGTGGGGACCGTATTTAAGCGATCGCCAATGGGGAACAGTGCGCGAAGATTATAGTGCTGATGGTAACGCTTGGGACTATTTTTCCCATGATCAAGCTCGTTCTCGTACCTATCGCTGGGGTGAGGATGGAATTATGGGGATTTCTGATGATCACCAACGTCTTTGTTTTGCGATCGCTCTCTGGAATGGAAAAGATCCCATTCTCAAAGAAAGGCTATATGGATTAACCAACAGTGAAGGCAATCATGGGGAAGATGTCAAAGAGTATTAAGTAGGTAAACCGAAAAATTTAAAGGTATGTGACGAAATGTAAATTCAATGAATGCCTTACAAATAGGTTGTTTTACGGGTTTCACAAAACTAAACATATATTGGTTTTATTATGTTTACCTACTTACTTCTATTTGGATAGTACCCCCACCCACTCTTACATGAAAGGGCTGTACAAATATCCCCATAATGCCTTTCCCTACGAACAATTAGTCAAAGAAAATGGTCGCCGCAAAGCCCAAGATGCTCGCGCATTTGAATTTGAGTTGATGGATACAGGGATATTTGACGATAACCGCTATTTTGATGTTTTCGTCGAATATGCCAAAAATTCTCCCGAAGATATCTTAATTCAAATCACAGTTGTTAATCATGGTCCCCAAGCTAAAGAACTACATCTAGCGCCGACTCTTTGGTTTCGCAACACTTGGTCTTGGGGACCCACAGAGGAAGGTAAACCCTCCCTGGAAAGCGTTAACTCTAGTGGAGATTTTCAGGTAGTTAAAGCTCAATTTACTGACCTGAAATCAGCGCAACCGGAGGTCAAAAAATGGCTTTATTGCGAAACCCCCGATGCCATGCTGTATACGGAAAACGAAACCAATAAAGAAAAGTTTGGATGGGGAAAAAATACCTCTTACGTCAAAGATGGCATTAACGATTATATTGTTAATGGTAAAACTGATGCAGTAAATCATCAACAAGGAACCAAAGTTTCACCCCATTATCGCTTAAATCTTGCCCCTGGGGAAACCAAAATCGTCCGCCTCCGCCTCAGTGATATTGACGACTTAGCAACACCCTTTGGTAGTGAATTTGGGTCAGTATTTGAACAACGCAAAAATGAGGCAGATCAATTCTATCAAGCCGTCACCCCCAGCGAAGAATTACCAGTTGAAATGCGTAACGTCCAACGACAAGCCTTTGCAGGGATGTTATGGAGTAAGCAATTTTTCCACTATGTTGTGCAAGATTGGATCAATGGAGACCCAGGCGCACCACCACCAACGCAACGCAAAAACTCTGGTAGAAACAGTGAGTGGACTCACCTGTTTAACGAAGATATCATCTCCATGCCGGACAAATGGGAATATCCTTGGTTTGCTGCTTGGGACTTGGCATTTCACACCATCCCTCTAGCCTTAATTGACCCAGAATTTGCTAAAAAGCAATTATATCTCTTCACCAGAGAATGGTTTATGCACCCTAACGGTCAAATACCAGCCTATGAGTGGAACTTTAGCGACGTAAATCCTCCTGTTCATGCCTGGGCAGCTTGGCGGGTTTATAAAATAGAAGAGAAAATGTATGGCAATGCAGACGGAGGATTCCTCGAACAACTATTTCAGAAATTGTCTCTCTACTTTACTTGGTGGACCAACCGCAAAGATGTAGATGGAAACAATCTGTTTGGAGGTGGTTTCCTGGGGCTAGATAATATTGGGGTTTTTGATCGCAGTAATTTGAAAATTGCCGGTGCTAGTATTGAGCAATCAGATGGTACTAGCTGGATGGGAATGTTTTGTTTAAACTTGTTGAAAATGGCAGCAGAATTAGCCAAAACCCATACAAATTCAAAAGTTTATGACGATATGGCCTCCAAATACTTCCAGCACTTTTTGCTAATTGCTGAAGCTCTCAACAAGCTGGGAGGAACTGAAGTTGATGTTTGGGATGATAAGGATGGCTTCTTCTATGACATTTTGAAACTTCCTGCTAACGCCATACAGGGAGGAAATAATCCCTTTTCTTTCTCCATGAAAGTCCGTTCTATGGTAGGACTTATTCCTCTATTTGCAGTGGAAGCGATCGATCAGGAAACACTAGACAAATATTTGAACTCCGACTTCAAGAAAAGGGCTGATTGGTTTCTCAACCACCGTCAGGATTTGACAAAAAATGAGAACATTTACTTTGATAAAACCGATAGTAATTACATAGAAGGAGGATTAGCTTTATCCCTAGTTAACCCGGAAAGACTCAAAAGAATTCTCAAAAGAATGCTCGATGAATCTGAATTTTTAGGAGACTATGGCATTCGAGCTTTATCTAAATCACATGAGCCACCCCATCCTTATCTCTTGCCCTTTGCAATCAAAATGGAAGATGGGCATTTCGAGCAACCTTTAGTAGAATACGAACCAGGAGAATCGAGATTTGGTCTGTTTGGTGGCAATTCTAATTGGCGTGGTCCGATTTGGATGCCTGTGAATTTTTTAATTATTGAATCACTCCAAAAATTCCATCGTTATTTAGGAGATGATTACAAAGTAGAATATCCGACTGGTTCAGGAAAAATGTTGAATCTCTGGGAAGTGTCTACAGAAATTTCTCAAAGATTGATCAATATTTTCTTGCCAAAATCAGAAGGTAGCACTGAGCGACCTGTTTATGGCGGAACTAAGAAGTTTCAAGATGACCCCAACTGGAATCAATACATTCTCTTCTATGAATATTTTCATGGAGATAATGGTGCGGGAATTGGGGCTAGTCATCAAACAGGTTGGACAGGAGTAGTAGCAAAACTAATCCAACAACATGGAGCTTACACTGCTCAAGGAAAAAACCCTGAGTAATACAATGGAGGGCGGGGTTTCCCCGCCCCTACAGGCTTGGCGATGAAAAACCGTACTTCCTAGTAATACTGTAGCCAAATTACGAGGGGTCAACGGCTGTAGAAGCATTGTGAATATACTCAACACGGCTTAATTACTTGATTTTATGGGTAGGGGTTTAGCAGTGCTAAACGCCTACAAATAGAAGCTCATGGCAAGGTGCTAAGGATAGTAATGATAGACGAATGCTACGCGGTGGTTCGTGGTACGACATTCCTGCGAAGTGCCGTTCTGCTTATTGCCACTTCTGCAACTTCACCCTCGACGAGGACATTATTGGTTTTCGTGTTGTTTGTAGTGGTGCTGCGAGGACTTAGTAGCCCTTTGCACTCTTGCGCTTTTGCTTTTTTTCTTCTTTTCTTTACTCTTACGAGTGCTTGTGAGCAAAAATATTTTTGATAAATCAAGAATGATGCCAAGCTTGATAAAAGTCTGGATAGGGCATATTTTGGGCGCAGTTCCAAATCAAATCATAGTCTTCACTATCTAGTTTATAGCGACGTAAAGCTTGCACCACCAAGAATATATCTTTATTGCTAGTGACTATCTTTCCTAAGCTTTTAGCGGCTAGTTTATGGGTGTACTCATTCTGTGATTTATCTAGAAGTTGCACTAATACGGCAATGGCTTTTTCATTATTCATACCTATATTGCCTAAGCTTTCTATTGCGTAGACAATAATTTCATCATTTTCTGATGTATTTATAAGTTGTAATAAAGCGGAGATAGCTTTTTCGTTACCAGGATCTATATTTCCTAAGCTTTCGGCTACTTGCACAAGGATGTACTCATTCTCTGATGTATCTAAAAGTTGTCCTAAAGCAGAAACAGCTTTTGCATCACCTTTGCCTATTTCTCCTAATGTATAAAGTGCTTGAATAAGAGCTTCATCATCCTCTGATATATCTAAAATTTGGATTAAATCGGCAATGGCTTTTTCGTGATCAGTTTCTATTTTATTTGGTGTTGTAGCAGCTTGGAGAATAACGGCTTTTTCGTGGTTATTGTCTATTTTCCCTAATCTATAACCTGCCAGCCAACGGGTATATTTATTACCTGATGTGTCTAGTAATTGTACTAGAGAAGAAATGGCTTTTTCATTGCCAATGCCTATTTTACCTAAGCTTTCAGCTACTTGCCAATAAATAGAATCATTTTGTGCTGTATCTAAAATTTGCACTAAGGCGGAAATAGCTTGTTCATTACCATAGCCTATTTCTCCTAAGCTTTCAGTCGCTTGCTTACGGATATCATTGTTATCTGATGTATTTATAATTTTTATTAAGGCAGAAATAGCTTTTTCGTTACCATAGCCTACTTTTCCTAAGCTTTTAACTACTCGTCTATGGATGTCCTTATCCTGTGATGTATCCAATAATTGTATTAAAGCGGAAACTGCTTTCTCACTACCAGATCCGATTGTTTCTAAGCTGGTAATGGCGAGAGAAATGGTAAAATTTTGTTGTAATGTGTTAATTGATTGGACTAAAGTATCTATAGCTTTGCTTCTGTCGGTTTCTTGAAGTCCTACAGTGACTTGCTGTTCAATGCTATTGAAACGATAATAATCTAATTTCCAATTTACCAGTTGTTGAACTATGTTATCAGCTTTTGCAGATTCTGGGAATTGAGCGATCGCTGCTGCTGCTAAAAAATAAGCGCGATAACCATAAAAACCCTTACCCTGATATGGTACACAGCCATCTTCAAAATTTACCAAAGCTTGAATAAATGCCTCTTTTGACTCTTTGGGTACATCCTCACGTCCAAACCAGGATAATATTGCTGGTTGCCATTGGGGTTCAAAAATGCGGTATGCTTGATTGTCTATGGGTTGATTTTTATGGTTTTTGGGTAAGAAGACATCCCAATCATCAATCGCCGTTGTGGCAAAATCCTCTGGTTTCATAAATTTACTATAAATAATAAAAGTTATTTCGATATTGACAGGTGGTATTTTGAAAAAATTCCTATAATTTCAGTGTATCACGTTAATAAATTATCATTTTAAATGTAACAATATGAATTATTAACTTTTTTTTCAGACTCAAATCATGAAAGCAATTTGGAATGGTGCTATTCTAGCCGAAAGCGATAATACCGTAGTTGTTGAAGGAAATCATTATTTCCCTGCTAACGCTATTAATAAGGAATACTTTACAGACAGCAGCACTCATACCACTTGTCCTTGGAAAGGGGTTGCCAGTTACTACAGTATTGCAGTTGATGGACAAGTTAATAAAGATGCCGCTTGGTTCTATCCTAGCACTAAGGAAAAAGCTAAAAATATAGAAGGTTATGTTGCTTTCTGGAAGGGTGTAAAAGTCGAAGCTTAGTCAACAAAAAGATCCCTGCTTAGTCAACAAAAAGATCCCTGACTTCTCAAAGAAGTCAGGGATCTAAATTTTTAACCACGTCTTTCTAATCTTTAGCAATAACAATATCATTAGATTTAATCACAGCATAGGCTTCTGTACCTTCAAATAATTCTAACTCCTCAGCCGAAACCCTAGTAATCATTGCAGTTAATTCAACTTTATGGACAATTTCTAAAGTTATTTCGGTATTTACACTGCCTGTAGTTACTCGTTTGACAATTCCTTTTAAAACATTACGAGAACTAACTTTTAATGCCTTTTTGGGACTAACAAGTTCAAATTCAATATTTTTATTTTTTGTTTCTACTTGTGCTTGTGAAGTTGATAGTGATTCAATTTGTGTTGAATATTGTTTAAGTCCCCGGACTAATTCTCGCAAAATTTCTGTTTTAGTCCGTTGGGAACTTTGACAAAATTCCTCTAAAATCTTGCGTTCTTCTTCAGATGTTTGAAATGTCACCCAGCCTTGATCTTTTCTTGGCATAAAATTACTAATTTATTTAGCAAGTATAATCTTTATACAATACTATCAATAGTCAATGTTTTTTACTCAACTTGTATAATTAAATAGAACATATCAAAACATTTTAATTTTGTGAACTTTTATATCGGGTGTGCAGTTTGGGCTTATAAAGCTTGGGTGGGAGAACTTTATCCTCCAGGGACTCGCAATGCTGACTTCTTAAATCTTTACAGTCGCCGCTTTAGCACTGTGGAAGGAAATACTACTTTCTATGCTACACCTAACTCAGAAACCGTGACTCGTTGGGCGACAGAAACACCACCAGGGTTTGAATTTTGCCTGAAATTACCGCAAAATATCACCCACCAAAAATTACTACAACCCCATATTCCCGAAGCCTTAGCTTTTTTGGAGAAAATGCGCCCTTTAGGTACTCATTTGGGTCCCCTCTTTGCCCAACTCCCTCCCAGCTATTCTCCGGCTTTCCTGGACGATTTGACGGCTTTTTTGACAGCTTGGCCGCGCACAGAGACACCCTTAGCATTGGAAGTTAGACATAGTGAGTGGTTTCAAGAACCTCATGCTAGTAATTTGACAGCATTACTAGAGGAATTAGGGGTGGGAAGAGTATTATTAGATTCACGTCCAATTTATAGCGGAGATGATGACCCGCAATTATTATCGGAACGACGTAAACCTAAATTACCTGTACAATTTAGTGTAACCGCGCCTTTTACTTTAATTCGTTTTATCTCTCACCCACAGTTATCAATGAATCAAATATTTATGGAAGAGTGGGTTAGACAAATTCAAGAATGGTTACAAGCAGGAATAAAAATTTATTTCTTTGTGCATTGTCCCCTAGAAGATATGTCTCCTCATAATGCCCGTTATTTCCAACAGTTATTAGAAGAAAGTGGTGTAGTCGTTCCCCCTCTTCCTTGGAATAATTTACAACAATCTCCGCATCAACTCAGTTTGTGGTAATAACATAATAATTAACACTAAAGGATCTGTAAATGAATCGGCTGCTTTATGAAAATTCTGTTTCCTATCAAGGATATTTAATTATTCCTTTTGTTTTTAGCAAAGTTGATAATTATGAAATTTATTCATATAAGTTATTAGCAGAAATTGGACATAAAAGCCGTTTTCATGGTTCAGAAAATCCAGCAGCAATGTACAGTAATACTGTTGCTAATATTGTTGATATTGCTAAAGAACATATTGATATAAATATAGATTTTGTTAGTCAAGGTGATGTTTTTCAATCACGCTATGTTTATCGTCATAATTTAATTATTGTTTATCAAAAAAATGGTAGATGTTATTATGACCATTATGCACCAGACTCATTAACTAATATTGCCGCCCCAAAATTATTTTCATCACCTGATGAATGTTTAAATTGGGTGCAAAAAGGTTTGGAGGGAAGAAACAAAAGTTAAGTTGTGTAGGTTGGGTTGACACAAGGAAACCCAACATTATTATAGCGTCTACTAAAGTGCAAATTTATCTGCGTTTATCCGCGTTCATTATCTTCTATCTGCGGTTAATTCTTTCTTGTTGTACCTGATGCTATAGTCCTTTTGTTGGGTTGCGCTGTCGCTTAACCCAACCTACTTTTTTTGTTAATTCTTACCTTATGGCAACCAAAAATTGTATTTTTCATAATCTTTGTAGAGAAATTCCAGAGAACATCTCTACAATCTTTTTGATTTTAAGCAATACTAGAAATACCAAAGTCGGGAGGTATATCTTGCAGTCTTCCTGGTCCAATGGCTTGTAATCCTTCTTTGAGGATAATATCACCGGTGTACAAGGCTTTACCGACTATCACACCTGTGACACCTTGGGGTTCTAAAGCTAATAAACTTAATAAATCGGTGACGGAACTAACACCACCGGAAGCTATTACGGGTATGGAAATTGCTGCTGCGAGTTCTCGTAATGCGTCTAAATTCGGTCCTTCTAATGTGCCGTCACGGTTGATATCAGTGTAAATGATGGCTGCTGCACCTAATTCTTGCATTTGTACTGCTAGTTGGGTAGCTAATACTGTTGATGTTTCTAACCAACCGCGAGTTGCAACTAAGCCATTACGGGCATCTATGCCAATAATAATTTGTTGGGGAAATTCTTGACAAAGTTCTTGGACTAATTGAGGTTTTTCGACGGCGACAGTGCCGAGAATTGCCCAATTTACACCTAGATTGAATAATTGTACAACACTGGAGCGATCGCGCAATCCTCCCCCAACTTCAATGGGTATATCAAGATTATTTCTAATGGCTTCAATGGCGGCTAAGTTGACGATTTT
This sequence comes from Dolichospermum sp. UHCC 0259, assembly GCF_009711935.1. Lineage (GTDB taxonomy): Bacteria > Cyanobacteriota > Cyanobacteriia > Cyanobacteriales > Nostocaceae > Dolichospermum. Next base: position 14,254 of record NZ_VIKX01000105.1, read on the forward strand.
CCCAGCTTTTGCGCCATCTAAATCAACTAAATGTAGTCTTGTCGCACCTTGGTCTGCCCACATTTTCGCCACTTCAACGGGATTTTCGCTGAATACTTGGGATTGTGCGTAGTCTCCTTTGTATAGTCGCACGCAGCGACCTTCTAGTAAATCAATTGCGGGTATTACTTCCATAATTTGTCAGTTGTTCGTTGTCAGTTGTCCGTTGTCATTGGGAAAATTCTTTCTCCCCCCCCTACTTCCCCTACTTAACGCTATTAATAAGGAATACTTTACAGACAGCAG
>NZ_VIKX01000106.1 GCF_009711935.1 Dolichospermum sp. UHCC 0259
CTCCTATCCCTGTTACTTCCTAATTCCTTTTTAGTGGGGGAGTGTGAACAGTTACATCAGATCCCCGACTTCTGAATATTAATTCGTAATTTATTTACAAAAATACAAAAGAAGTCGGGGATCTCGATTTTATATTTATTGAAAACTTTCAGCAACTCTAAAACCGACGTGCTGATAAAAATAAGGACGAAACCAGTTACGATAACAAGGTAAAGCCATTGTACCATTCGTTGCCCAAGAACCACCCAACATCATAAAATGTTTATGATCAAAAAAGGGTGCAGATTGGTCTGGATAAAGATGATGGGTTTCAAATCCTGGTAAGGGTTTGAATGTTTCTCCTAACCATTCCCAGACATTACCCCGGAGGTCAGAAAGTCCAGATGGATGATTTTTGGAAAACATTCCTACCGGGGTGGGAGAAATAAATTGTAAGTTGAGATTATAATTATTTGCTAAATTAGAATCTTCTGATATTTTTAGGGCTTGATTCCATTCTGCTTCTGTCATTAACCGAGTGTTTTTACCTTTCCAGCGACAAAATGCGATCGCTTCATAATGGTTGACTTCTACAGGCCAATCTAAAGGTAAATCTAGTTCATCAAATGTGGCACGATAGCGATAGTTATTTTCTTGATGTATCCAGAATTTGGGACATTGGATATTGTAGAGTTGTTTCCATTCCCAAGATTCATGATTCCAATAATTTGCATTATTGTAACCACCAGCTTGGACAAATTCTAAAAATTCTCCATTGGTAATGAGATATTGACTAGCTAAAAATGGGGAGACTTCTACTTCTAAATGACCATATTCACTATCCCAACCAAAAGTTAAATCATCTTGGCGTTTTCCCAATTTCACTATACCACCAGGAATTTCTCGCATTTGATTATGGGGAATTTCTTGATTAGTAGGGGCATAATTCCAACCTTGGGGACGTTTTAAGTTATCAATGGGTAATTGACGCAGCAGCATTGAGGAGGTTTCTAGATGAATGCGACTATGTTCTATTCCCATTAATAAAGCCCAAATAGGATGCTGTTGATGAATGGGTAAATCTAAAGGAGTTTGATGAATTATTGCGGTAATTTCTGCTCTAGCTTTGTCTCGATATTCCCAAACTTTTTGGGTGTCAGGCCAGTTAATTCCTTGAATTGCTATTTCTAGTTCTGCTGGTGTTTCTGGATCAACGCCAACTTCAAATAGGGTTTCATATTGGGGGTTAATCCGATGTTTGATTAATCCCACTTGAATTAATTTGTTGATGTAAAAAACAGCCGAATGTCCAAGGTAAAAAATTAATTTATTTCTTAAAGGATCGGGATTGAGATAAAAGGTTTCTTCCTTAATGACACTTTTCATTAAGGTTTCTTCCATTTCCCAGGAATTTTCAAAATATTTAAGTAGGTTGGTTGAACTACAATTATTGAGTTGGGGAATAGGGGCATCTGTCATTTTCTTAACCGGGTGAATTAATTTTTTTAATCAAACCATTGACTAATCTTGGGATTAATAAAATTTTTATCTCAATGATAAATCTTTGCAGAAATTCTTGTAAAGATTTATAGGCTATATATTTAATTATCTTATATTGATACGATTTTTTTGTTTTTAATTAAAATTTAATATTTTCGGTAAAATTACTAGTAAATGGATTTCTGTATTTAATATTTTCGGTGAAATTACTAACAGATGAATTACTATGTTGACAAAAATAAATATAAACAATCTTTTTAGGCTAATCTAAAATAAGTATATGAATTTCTAGGAATACCAATTTTTTGGGTTAGTTCGTTAGAATTTACGTTAGCCCCTGTTGTGGTATTTTGGCGTTAGTTACCAACAAAGCTATATTGGATGGAGTGATAAAAATAAATCAATGTTCTTGCTACTGGTAATGGATAAGGGCAATAGGTAATAGATAATATGTGTTTAATGACCAGTGACCACTGACTAATGACTAATGACTAATGAGTATTTCCACTTCCGTGCTGAGTGATTTACTAAACTCACTCCCCCATCTACGACCCCAGTTATATTTTAAGGCTTCACTAACTGCGCTCTCCCATGCTATGGAAGATCAGGTTTTAGCCGCTAATTTGGATCGTCCTCTGATTATTGCTAGTTTTCAGAAAGAGCGATTTTACCGTCAAGAAGCCCATCGCTATCAACGACTTGCGGAAAAAAGTAATCAAATATATGTATTGTCTGCACCGGAAACGGAGTTTGCTAATAGCTCAGAATATTATGAAAAGGTCGCGTTTGAGCCTGATGACGCTTTAGCGCAAGAGTGGCATTTGCTAGTGGTGGCTGATAATTATGCTACTTGCTTAATCTGTCGAGAAAGCTTGGGTTCTCTGGCTAAAAATAAACATATCCCAGAGATGCTCCCTAACTTGGATATGGATACAGCGCGAAGATTTGAGGGGATTTGGACATCGGAAAAAGGAGTGTGTGTAAAAGCTGCCCAATTGTTGTTAGATAGAATTCAGGTGTATCGGCCGGATTTAGCTGGGAAAGTTGATGAAGTGTTCAGTCGGTTGGGGATTGGGAAATTAACAGGTAAGTCAGTGGTCAATTCTGATCGTGAGTATGCTTGTGACCTTGATACTGACCCGTTTGTGCAGAGGTTGGTGACATATCTGCAAGCTAGTCAGTATAAGCTGCATAAAGCTTACCGTTCGATCGCCGCTCAAGCCCGAAAAGAACGGTTGGTAAATTCGATTAGTACAGCAATTAGGCGATCGCTTGATCCCCAAGAAATTCTCCAAGTTGCAGCGCAAGAGTTGGGACAACATTTAGAAGCCTGTCGCTGCCTTATTTATCGCGCCCAATCTACAGATGCAAAAGCGACAATTGGGCATGAATTTTTGAATTCTAATGTCAAATCTGTACTGGGACAAAGTTGGGAGTTAGAACATAATCCGCTATTTCAGCAAGTGCTACGACAGTTGGAGGGAGTATGTGTGGCTGATACCCTGACAGACTATAAGGTAAAGAAATCACCAGCCTTATCGTCCATTGTCAAGCAGTTTGGCGTGCGTTCTTGGTTAATCGAACCCGTATTGTACCAGGGGCGACTATTGGGCATTGTCGAGTTACATTATTGCTATTTTCCTACTCATGAATGGCAACCTGGAGAGTTAGACTTAGTGAAGGCGATCGCTACTCAAATAGGTGCAGCCCTGATCCAAGCCGAATCTTTTGCCAATTTAGAAGAACTGAACAAACAGCTAGAAGCCTTGGACCGCACCCGCAGTAATTTAATTGCCATTACTGGACACGAACTCCGCACTCCCCTATCTACCATTCAAGTTTGTTTAGAAAGTTTGGCTACTGAACCGGATATGCCCTGGGAATTACAACAGGTAATGCTCAGTACAGCCCTGGCCGACTCCGAAAGAATGCGGAAACTGGTACAAGACTTTTTAACCCTTTCTAACTTAGAAAGCGGTCGGGTAGAATGGCATCCTGAATCATTAACCATCCAAGAATGTATAGATTTAGCCCTCAGTCGCTTACGGACACGCTCTAGCCAAGAAAAAATACCCAAAATCAAAACTCAAATTTCCGACAACTTACCTTTAGTCAGGGCTGACGGTGATTGGTTAGTGGAGGTAATTGCCAAACTGGTAGATAATGCTTGTAAATTTACTCCCTCTTCTGGGCAAATTATTATTAAAGCCATTAGCAATGGTCAAGAGATGTTAGAAGTCACCGTAGCGGACACAGGGAGAGGAATTGAACCCAATCGCCTAGAAATCGTTTTTGACCGCTTTTACCAAGAGGAAGGGGCATTACGGCGCACAACTGGTGGGACTGGATTGGGTCTAGCAATTTGTCGGCAAATTGTCAATGGCTGGCATGGAAAAATTTGGGCAGAGTCCACAGGCAAAGACCAAGGCAGTCAATTCCATTTTACAATTCCCATCGTGCATGGTAGTCAGGAAAATAATTGACAACTAACAACCAACCAATCACTAAAAACTGTTACAGTCTATAACGCGATCGCAACATAAGTCGAGTTCCAATGTTAGGATGCCGTAAAAACCTCCAAGAGACAGTTTATGGCAACTTTGACTGGAAAAACCCCAATCTTTGGTGGCAGCACTGGCGGACTACTCACAAAAGCAGAAGTAGAAGAAAAGTACGCTATCACCTGGACAAGCCCTAAAGAGCAAGTCTTTGAAATGCCCACTGGTGGCGCGGCTAAAATGGTGAAAGGCGAAAACCTACTTTACATTGCTCGCAAAGAGTACGGTATTGCTTTAGGCGCACAACTTCGCAAATTCAAAATCACTGACTACAAAGTTTACCGCATTCTCCCAGGTGGCGAAACCACAATGATTCACCCTGCTGATGGTGTCTTCCCTGAAAAGGTAAATCCCGGTCGGGAAATGGTGCGTCACGTACCCCGCAGAATCGGTCAAAATCCCAATCCTGCACAAATCAAGTTCAGCGGTAAAGCTACTCACGACGCTTAATCGTTAGATAATGGGTGATAGGTAATGGGTGATAGGTAATGGGTAATGGGAAAGCATCAAAAACTTTGCCCGATTACCCATTCCAAAAAACTCATTTTTAATTTTTAATTTTTAATTGGGGTTTGCTTAATAAATGTAAAACCTTTATATATCTATAGTTTCAGGAATATTCAAAGGCTATCAAGTTCTATATAATTCTTTCTTCTTCCTCCTAACTCCTGACTCCTAGCCTTCACGAAAAATTTTTTCAGCAAAACCTAATTATTTATGATTTTCCCCGATTTCGACCAATTTCAGAAACTTGCTGTCCAAGGTAATTTTGTGCCAGTGTATCAGGAATGGATAGCCGACCTAGATACACCTGTATCCGCTTGGTATAAAGTTTGTGCAGATCAACCTTATAGCTTTTTACTGGAATCGGTGGAAGGTGGCGAAACCGTAGGCCGTTATAGTTTATTAGGTTGTGATCCTTTGTGGATTTTGGAAGCCAGGGGTGATAGAACTACCCAAACCCATCGAAATGGTGATCAACAAGTTTTTATAGGTGATCCGTTTACAGTTTTATCTGAATGTTTAGCACCTTATCACCCAGTAAAATTACCAGAATTACCTTCAGGCATTGGCGGTTTATTTGGGTTTTGGGGTTATGAATTAATAAATTGGATTGAGCCGCGTGTACCAATTCATGCTCAAGATGAGCGAAATATCCCTGATGGATTATGGATGCAGGTAGACCAATTATTAGTATTTGACCAGGTAAAACGGAAAATTTGGGCGATCGCCTACGCAGATTTACGTGATTCAGCCGGGTTAGAGGTAGCATATCAAAAGGCGAGCGATCGCATTCAGGAAATGGTCAGGAAGCTATCTTTGCCCCTATCACCAGAAAACACCAAAATATCTTGGACAGCCCCCGGAAACAAGCCTAAAGCGGGCATAGAGGAATATACTAGCAACTTTACCCGCCCAGAATTTTGTGCCAGTGTAGAAAAAGCCAAAGCACATATCAAAGCTGGTGATATTTTCCAAGTCGTTATTTCACAACGCTTATCAACAGAATATACAGGTAATCCCTTCGCCCTGTACCGTTCTTTGCGCCAAATCAATCCTTCACCTTACATGGCTTATTTTAACTTCCAAGACTGGCAAATTATCGGTTCTAGTCCCGAAGTCATGGTGAAAGCAGAATGCAATGATGAGGGGGAAATTATCGCCACAGTCCGTCCCATTGCGGGAACTAGACCCAGAGGGAAGACAACAAGGGAAGATGCCGCTTTAGCCGCTGATTTACTTCAAGACCCCAAAGAAATCGCCGAACACGTCATGTTAGTAGATTTAGGACGCAATGATTTAGGGCGGGTGTGCAGCAGCGGTAGTGTTAAGGTTGATGAATTAATGATCGTTGAACGCTACTCTCATGTTATGCACATTGTGAGTAATGTGGTAGGTAAGTTAGCACCGGGTAAAACCGCATGGGATTTACTCAAAGCGTGCTTTCCGGCTGGGACTGTCAGCGGTGCGCCTAAAATCCGCGCGATGGAAATTATTAATGAAATAGAACCAAGTCGCCGGGGTGTGTATTCTGGTGTCTATGGATATTATGACTTTGAAGGACAATTGAATAGTGCGATCGCCATCAGAACTATGGTATTACATAATCAGACTGTTACTGTCCAAGCTGGTGCAGGTTTGGTGGCTGATTCTGACCCAGAAAAGGAATATGAAGAAACACTGAATAAAGCTAGAGGATTATTAGAAGCAATTCGTTGTTTGCGTTGAGAATTTATTTTCGCGCAAAGACGTATCCTAGAAGTCGGGGATCTAAATCCTGTACATCCTTAAATCCTGATTCAGAAAATATGTGGACACCTAACACCCCACTACAGAACGGACAGTATATCATTCAAAGAGCGATCGGTGGCGGTGGCTTTGGTGAAACCTATTTAGCAGAAGATACAGAAGAAAATAGGTTGGTTGTGATTAAAACCCTCAACCGGGAACAACAAGAAAAACCCGACTTTGCGGAAATACAAAAGAAGTTTAGAAAAGAAGCCTTAGATTTATCAAAATGCTATCATCCCCATATTGTCCAAGTTTACGACAATTTTCCCGAAGATGGACTTTGGGCTATTGTTATGGAACACATTGACGGTGATGATTTAGCAGCTTATGTGGAAAACTACACTGCTGAAAATGGTTACTTGTCAGAAACCGAAGCTTTGCGCTACATTGACCAAATCGGACAAGCTTTAGAATGTGTTCATGAACGGAAACTTTTACACCGAGATGTCAAACCCAATAATATTTTGTTGCGACGGGAAAGCAAGGAAGCAGTATTAATTGATTTTGGGTTAGCGAGGGAATTTCAACCTGGTAAAATCAGAAGCATGACAGCGAGTAAAACAGAAGGTTATGCACCCATAGAACAATATCAACGGCGTGGAGATTTTGGTTATTATACAGATGTTTATGTAGTTTTTCACTCTCCCCCCACTTTCGAGAGTTTATAGGGTAGGTAGAAGTAGG
>NZ_VIKX01000107.1 GCF_009711935.1 Dolichospermum sp. UHCC 0259
TACTGTAGAAGGAATTAATAATAAACTCAAATTAATCAAAAGACTTGGATATGGATTTCGTAACTTTAGTAATTTTAGATTACGTAGTTTATTAAACTGGCACTTTAGTATTAATTCTCCATAAAAGGGACGCAAGAGCCAAATAACCTTGTAGAGAACCTTTTCCCAGGGCTACCGTCTACAATTTGACGTAGTAGTTACAGAGTGCAAAAAACCATGAAACAGAGATACAAAAAAGGCTGTCAATTATTCATCAGCCTTAGCTTATTTACCACATTCCTCAGCCCATATCCCTTGACCGCTACCCCTCCACGTACCCCAGATCAAACTGTTAACTGTGAGCTTCTCGTTGTGGGTGGTGGACTCTCAGGAGCAGCCACAGCTTATGAAGGTTTACTTGCAGGACGCACAGTTTGTTTAACAGAAATAACTGACTGGTTGGGGGGACAAATCTCCTCCCAAGGGACATCTGCATTAGATGAAAGGCCAACTCAACGCGCGAAACAATTCTATTCTCGCGGATATTCAGAATTAAGAAACCGTATTGAACGGAAATATGGCAAACTTAATCCTGGCGATTGTTGGGTAAGTGATTCCTGTTTTCTACCTCGTGATGCTCACAATATCATGACACAAATGCTCAAAGATGCTGAAAAAAAAGGTAGAGGAAAATTACAATGGTTTCCGAATACAGTAATTAAAGATTTAGAAATTAGCAAAGATGGCAAAACTATTAATAATGCTATAGCTATTCAACATCAACCAGCGAAAAATCAACCCCCTTTAAATACTTATACTTTATCTCAAACTATTGAAGATGCTTATAGTTATGAAAACTCATCTAGTTTGAGTAAAACTATTATTCGTTTCTTGCCTCAACAATCTCCAAATAATCTTGACAAATGGTACGTTATAGACACAAGTGAAACTGGGGAAATTATTGCTTTAGCTGATGTTCCTTATCGGCTAGGAATTGACGCTCTTTCCCATCTTGAACCTTCATCTTCTAGCACGACAAATGATCCTTATTGTCCTCAAGGTTTCACTTATACTTTTGCAATGGAGGCAACAAAAGAACACCAAAGCCAAACAATGCCACCATTTTATTTACAATATTCACCATATTTTAGTTATGAATTAAAGAGATTAGCAAACTTTGATTTAGTCTTTACCTATCGCCGAATTTGGAGTCCACAAAAAGGACAAGCAACTATATTTAATGGTGTGAAATTTACTGCGCCTACACCAGGGGATATTTCTATGCAAAACTGGACTTGGGGAAATGATTACCGTCCAGGAACGGCGGCAGATAATCTTATTTATAGCCGGCAACAATTAGAAAATTCTGGACAGTTAAAACCAGGAGGTTGGCAAGGTGGACTACGCACAGAAACTCTCCGTAAAGCTGAGGAAAAGGCATTTTCTTATTTTTATTGGTTGTATGGGGGAACTACAGATTCTCAATTAGGAGAAGGTGTGAAAAAACCGCAAACAAATATTCGTTTCTTAACAGGTTTAGATTCGCCAATGGGGACAGTTCATGGTTTATCTAAATACCCCTATATGCGGGAAGGAAGACGGATTATTGGTCGTCCAAGTTGGGGACAACCGGAAGGTTTTAGCATTTGGGAAGTTGATATTTCTCGGCGTAATTATAATGATGAATATTATCGGAAAACTTTGCCGGCAAATATGTATCGCAGTCTTAAAGCAACGGTGGCTGGTTTGGAGGCGACATCTGTAATTAGGGGGGAAATTCCTCCAGAAAAAGTTATTCGCCGAAGTCGTTCGACAATTTACCCTGATGCTGTGGGTATTGGTCATTATGCGATAGATTTTCATCCTTGCATGACCAAAAGTCCAGTGGAAGCACCTGGTAATACTGAACGTGCGGGAGAAAGGCGGGGTGCTGGACTTGCTTATCCTTTTCAAATTGCTTTGCGGGCAATGATTCCCCAAAAAATTGATAATTTATTGGTAGGGGGAAAAAGTATTGCTACTAGTCATATTGCGGCGGCTGCTTATCGGGTTCATTCTTTTGAATGGTCTTCTGGTGCGGCTGCGGGAACTGTGGCTAGTTTTGCGCTAAAAGAAGGAATTGCACCCTATCAATTGGTTGATGATTTACCTCAACAAGAACCGCAATTACAAATGTTAAGGAAGTTGTTGGAGGCGAATGGGAATCCTACGGCTTTTCCTGATACTTCTATTTTTAATGAGAGTTGGGATGATTGGCGGTAGGTACAGCGGTTGTCGGTTGTATGCTATAAAATCTAGGGCGCAGGCCCTGCGCCCCTACAAGTTTTGTTATTTATGGTGTAAACCCTGATTATAAATTAATCTGGGAGAAATTCAGGATTGAGGGTTTGTTCACAGGTGTAAGGACATATTTCGGGAAATATCTGTTGACCTAATTGAGTTTCTCGCATTGCTAATGCTAAACCTAATTCATAAGCTGTGAGAAAAACTTCTTCTAAATAAGGTTTTAAACTGGGACTATCTTGTAAAAGTAGTTTGATTTGAATCCGTTGTTCTCGAATTGTACTCAACCAACTACTACTGCGTTTTTCTGCTTGAAATTGCCACTTTAATAAATGTCCTAGCAATACGGCTAATCTATTTCTAAATTCTTGTCTTTCTTTTCTTCCCAAGGTTTCTAATTCTTCAATTAGGTTAACAGTATCTAATGTATCCCATTGTTGAGTTTTGAGTAAATTAACCTGTTCTTGAGTCCAAGCATGAAAGTCGCTTGTATAAAGGAAAAAGGTGTTCATTTTCGCACCTATTATAGGTTGATCTATTCTTAGTTAAATTGTATTCTATATCTCATATCTGAAGTTATTAAAAGGTGAAATGTCAATTACTTCATAGATATAAATTAATATTTTTACATATTATCGGCTTGTGTCTGACTACTAACTCAGCCAGCAATGGATTAAACTGGTTATTTGTAATGTTAGTTTTTACAATGTCGTTTTTGGCTCATTTTTCTATGGTGACAAGAATTGCAGATGTGTACAGTATGGCTTCAGCGCCGACTGTGACACCTGACCGGGTTAATCAGGTGACTCGGAAAACCTATCCTAATTATAAGGTGATTGTGTTGAATGATGATTTCAATACTTTTCAGCACGTGGCGGAGTGTTTGATGAAGTATATTCCGGGGATGTCGGGCGATCGCGCTTGGGATCTCACTAATCAGGTACACTATGAAGGACAAGCGATTGTCTGGACTGGTCCCCAAGAACCAGCAGAATTATATCACCAACAACTCCGTCGGGCTGGGTTGACAATGGCTCCTCTGGAAGCAGCCTAATTATTATGTCAAAACCCACTGATGGTAGACTTGTTTGGAATCACTCTACCCATATTCCTGGTCTAATTCCTATTTTAGAACGTTTGTGTCAACAGCATGGGATTGGGACTGTTACACCGGCGGTGATTGGTAGAGCTAAGGGTCATGCACCAAAAATGCAGTTGCGGGTGTCTGTACCTATTCGTGGTGGCTATAAAATTATTGCTCGTCAAGGTAAGACGGTACAGGAGGTGTTTATCCTGACAACTTTACTACAGGATGAACTCGAAGGTGCGATCGCTATTGCTATGAGAATTGCCTAAATTATGAATTTACCAATAGCAAGGTTGGATCTGAATTCAGTTCTAACCTTGACTTTTGATTATTCTTCAATTTTATGAACTGCAAACTTATGTAACGGTAAACTCAAAATACAAGAAAATGTTAAGAAATATGACAAAGCTGTAGTAATTCTCAAAGTTATCATTACAGCTTCCCCGTCAAATAAAAATACTTTTTCTATCCCAAAAGCGACGCAATAAACTAACCAGTACGCAAAGCTCATTCTTAAGAGACTTTCTTCTGTTGCTTGAAAATCATCTATGGCTTGATCCTCATCCTTTAGTAACCATAGACCGACAATACAAGCGATTGAGGAAATAGCCACCACAAATTCATGGCAACATAAATTTACCGTAGGCATTGGTCTTTGTCTCCATTTTCAATATTTTTATATTCCTATGGAAACTTAGTCTAAAGGAATATGCTGGAGAGTTGTGCAAAATAGTTACAAACTGCAATCCCTCAACAAGTTTCTTTACAAATCCTAATACCTAATCAATATAACTATCTTGCCGATGTTCTCTTTGGCGATAAAGCGAATGGCGCTAAACGTAACTAAACCTTTATAAGTTATACATTGTTATTGCGGCTTTTTCTAACAAAAATATCATCATATTGATGTTAGTCATCTAACTTAAGGTTAATTTAAAATATCTAACTTAGGATTAATTAAATTACTTTAATTAAAGCATAAGCTGTTTATAGCAGGTTAATTCCAACTATGTTATTTTGGAGATATTAAGATGATGTTGCAAGCAAATTTCACGACTTCTCAGACAGAAAAAGATGCTACTTTAATCAGTTTTGAGGAAAATTGTTTATCGGAATTAAGTTCGGAACAAGCTTCTAATATTGTTGGAGGATTTACACTTAAAAATAATACAGAAGCACCAAGGATTTTTTATAATTTTGGGGAGAATTTACCCCTAAAACAGCAAACTTTACAACCAGGAGAAAGCGGTACTTATCAGGGAGAGTTTCTTTTGTATAATTCTTCAGCATCAAAGCCCGGAATTAGTCCAGCCGTATTCAGAGCAGACCCTTCCGGTTCATTTAGTTTAAATCAATCAGGAACTAAGATAATTCCGACTGATCTTAATTCTGCTAGTGGAAGTGGAAATGGAAGTGCAGATTGCTAAAAAAGCCTGTCAATAAATTTTGAATAAACAGCCTCTAGAACTTAATCTGGAGGTTTTATTTATAAGTAGGGCTTGCTGAAAAAGTTATCTGTGAGGGCTAGGAGTCAGGAGTCAGGAGTCAGGAGTCAGGAGTCAGGAGGAAGAATTAGAAGAAGAGAAGAAGAGAAGAAGAGAAGAAGAGAAGAATAGTCTTGAATCTGGTCAAGTGATAGGTTTTTGCTAATTTCAACCCTTATTCCTTGCACCTGATTCATCTTTTTCACCTTCAAACTCTTGATATATCTAAGTTTTAGCTTTATTAAGCAAGCCCTATTTAGGGCTTGCTGATATTCTTGTCTCCTTCTTCTTCTTCTTCTTTCCTCCTGACTCCTGACTCCTGACTCCTGACTCCTGCTACACTACTTCACAAGAATGAACTAAAGGTAATAATGGGCCTATTTGTTCTTGTCCATTGATAGCTAAATCACTATGACATAAATACAATTTATCAGACACACGTGCCAGTAAATCGGCGACAATTTTTTGTAGTCTTTGTTCTTCGGCTAATTGTTCATCTGCTGCTGTCCAAGGTTGTCCTAACCTATCCCGTAAAAATAAAGGAGCGCCAAATAAAGTGGCTGCACCTCCTTTTGCCCACAAAGGTGAACCAATATCTAACCAAAAATGCCAACGGTGATGTTTACGACTTGCACGATACTGAAAGATAGTTGCTAAAGTTACGGCTTTTCTACTACTACCGATAGGACGGATAGGATAAGGATTTGCAGAAATTGTTCCCCGTCGCAGCAGTTGAATAAATTCAGTAATGGTGATAGTCAGAGTTTCTGGTGTATGCAGTGAAAGTAATAGAGCATTAGTTTGTTTTAATCGGGTATCTACTTCCCAATAATGTTGGGCGGTTTCTAGTAATTCTCTTAAGGCTGCTAATTCTTGATATGAAGGGTTTTTATCCTTACATAGAAACTCTTGAATGGCTTTGTAGAGGAGAAAAATGGGGGTGAGGAGAAGTCGCTGGTGATATTCCTCTCTTTGTTTCTCAATCCATTGTAATATGTCTTCATAAGCCTGAGTAGCAATATAGCCGATTCTATCCCAGCGTTCAAAGGTTTTAACTGGTAATAAATTGGGTGTGTCAGGGTGGGGAACGAAACAAGCATCAGCGATTAACCCAGCCCGCACTGGATCTATTTTAGAATGATGGAATCCTTTTTCCTCTCCATTTTGGGTTTGATATTGACTCAACACTACCAACATTTCCGCCACTGCATCCCTATCTACTAACCGCCCCAAACCAGGGTAAACTAGAGCCATGAGGGTAAGTAAGGCTCTGACTACGGAAGAACTGATTAAAGGGCGTTGTTCGTTGAGAGATTCTACCTCGATATTTTGTTTAGTTAATATTTCTACTAAAGTATAACGAGCGATCGCATCTAAACCCGGTGCAATAATTACTACTTCATCCGCCGCTACTTCCCCGGACTGCACCCCAGCAATAATGATCTCGGCTGTTTGGCGTAATAATTGGGCGCGGGAATTAGTTTGAATAGGTTTTACACAACTGGGTAAACTCAACATCGTCATCGGCTGTGTTACCAATTCTACCATTTGCTCAGTTAAAGAATATCCCAAACTATTTACAGGTGGTGAAGTTAAAGTTTCTACTTGACAACGCCCAGACAATTGGTATAAATACTCAGGATCTGCACCTAAACCCCAGCGAACAGCCCCATGAGGATTATAGCTAAAAGCCCCCACAGCACCAGCATCTAACAAAAATGCAAATAAGTTAGCAGCGATCGCCGGATAATCATCCACATCATCTGCTATGATCCCCTGATAACGGTGTTTTAAATGCTGTTGATAGCTACAATCAGGTAATAATTTTTGGTGGTACAATTCAGTAATTAGTGCATAAGTCAATAAACCTTTTTCTAAGCACCAATTCCGCCAATTTAGTAGTAAAAAACCCAAAAATTCCGGTTCTAAATTGATAGAACTATCTTCTAAACCACTTTGTAATATCTGGGTAATATCTTCACAGGATACACCACTATAAGCCGCTAATTGCCATAAATCTAGAATCCTTCTGACCAAACGATTCTCATTCATACCTACCCGCCGCAAAACTTCTGAATTTAACTGAGAACTCCAGAGTTTCGTCGCCAATTCTTGCTCCGTTTCAGGACGCAATCTAACTGGAAACTGGGCTTTGATTGACAATGAATCAATTAGCAAAGGCCAAAACAAAATTACCTCATCTTGGAAAAAACCCAAAGCCGTTTTGACACGAATAGGATATTTTCCCAGTGTTAAAGTAGTAACTCTATCAGCTAATTCCCGGCGATTATCATCATTAGCAGCTAACAATAAAATACCTAATTCTTTTTGGTGTAAATTTAAATTTGGATTTATAAATTGGGGTTGAGAATTGTTAATATTTTTATTATCAAATAAACCAGAAACTTGATTGTTAACTTGCAACCAAGCATCAAAATAGCTGACCAAGCGAGTAGTTTTACCACTACGACTAGTACCAAAAATCCAAAGAGAATCAGAAGTCATGGTTTTTGCGTTAACTTAAGTTTAAGAATTTAGTAGATAATGCCAAATAATCGTCTCGATGAAAAATACCGTGTTTAGCCAAAAAATATACCCCTTTTTACTGGCTGCTTACAGATGGTATCTACTGACACCAGAACGTTCTTTAGATACAGCTTATCAAGCGGCGATAAAAATTAAGGAAATTGAAGATCAACACTTTAATGGTAACAAAATAGACTCTGAATTTACCATACACAGCGCCAGTGTCATGGATTATTTTCAAGGAGATTTGCAAAAGTTATTAAAAATTGTGCAAATGCGGCTGACAGAATTTAAAGCCAGTCGGTGGTTTGCGAATGAATCTAAACAAAAAGCTGCCCTAAAATTCGGTATAGAATATTCTAGTCCCGCATTAATTTTAGAGAAATTAGAATTCATTGATCAAGTTACCTCCAAATATACTAATAATGATATAGATCCGAATTATAACAACTCCAATTCTTCACCTGTTGCACCATCCACAGATTTAGTTAATTCCCAACAATTCATCCCTAAAACATCAAATCAAGCCAACAAAAACCCATCAAAAGGAAAAATTAATACAACAGGTATCCTACCACGTTCAATTTTAAGCACCATTACCCGCCTACAGGTAGAATTAGATCCAGAATCTGAACAAAATGTAGTTCAAAATTTTCGGAAAGCCCAACAAAGAAGTATTATCTCAATTCGGTTTATACTTTTACTGATTATCGTTCCTCTTCTAAGTCATCAATTATCCAAGACTTTAATTGTTGGTCCATTGGTAGAACATTTCCGCCATGATAAAACAGTAGCAGTTTTCTTAAATGCAGAAATGGAAGAAGAAGGATTATTAGCATTACAAAGATTTGAAGAAAGAATTAAATTTGAAGCCTTGATTAGTAATGCACCTCCCCTTCCTGCCCAAGAATTAGAATTCAAAATTAAGAAGAAAGCAGAGGAAGTTAAGGAGAAATTTCGCAAAGAAAGTGATAATGCCATTAAAAATGTCTTTGCTGATATTTTCGCAGTAATTACCTTTACCATTTTATTACTTGTTAGTAAGCGTTCTATCGCCGTCCTCAAAGAATTTTTTGATAATGTAGTTTATGGTTTAAGTGATAGTGCTAAAGCATTTATTATTATTTTATTTACCGATGTTTTTGTCGGTTTCCATTCTCCTCACGGTTGGGAAGTTCTCTTGGAAGGAATATCACGACACTGGGGATTACCAGCCAATCGGGATTTTATTTTCTTATTTATTGCCACATTTCCCGTGATTTTAGATACGATATTTAAATATTGGATTTTCCGTTACTTAAATCGGATTTCACCTTCTGCCGTTGCTACCTACCATAACATGAATGAATAGCCAGCATTTTGCTAACATTACGATTAGCTTACCCATATTTATGACTAGTTTGATTGTGGGCATACAACCACTCCCCAATCAAGAACTTGCTTCCCCAGAATGTCGGTTAGGAAAATGGAATTTACCAGCTTTAGTAAATTCAACTAAAAAGAAGTTACCTGTACTTGTTCCTCGAATTCCAGTTAGTTGTTGTCAAGAAGATATTTCTTGTGTAGATCAGGCAATTGATCATGATAAAAAATCCCTGTTAAAATCTATAGATTACAGTCTCAAATATTTACAAACAGAAAGAGCAATTAGAGCTTATCAAAAATCAGCAATTACCAGAGAAAGAGTTTACAATAGTTTGCAAAGATTTCGCCAACTATTGATTTCCACAAAATCACCTCAGCAACTACAAACAGCTATAGAAAAAGAATTTGTTTTTTATCAATCTATAGGCAGAGATAGCAAAGGAACAGTTTTATTTACCGCTTATTATGAACCTTTATATTTAGCCAGTCGTCAACCAACAAAAGAGTTTCGCTATCCGGCTTATCGCTATCCTGCTGATTTAGCATCTTGGACTAAACCTCATCCTACCAGATCAGAATTAGAAGGTGCAGATGGGTTACAAGGTAGTAAAGGAAAATTAAAAGGATTGGAGTTATTTTGGTTTAGAGATCGTCTTGAACCTTATATAATTCAAATTCAAGGTTCAGCAAAACTCAAATTAACAGATGGAACTCAAACAACTATCGGTTATGCAGGTAACACAGCTTATAATTATCGAAGTTTAGGTAGGTCATTAGTTGATGATGGTAAATTTCCCTTAGAAGGGTTAAATATGCCAATTATCCTCGATTATTTCCGCAAATATCCCCAGGATTTAAATATTTATATTCCGCGCGATAAGAGTTTTGTATTTTTTCAAGAAACCTACGGAAAACCAGCCCAAGGTTCTATTGGTGTACCAGTCACTCCAGAACGTTCTATTGCTACGGATAAATCCCTCATGCCTCCGGGGGCTTTAGCCTTAATTCGCGCTCCTTTTCCCTATATTAATCAGAGTAATAAAATCGAACATCGGCTAGTGAGTCGTTACGTTTTAGATCAAGATACAGGTGGCGCAATTAAAGGTGCAGGTAGGGTAGATTACTTTTTAGGAACAGGTGAATCAGCCGGAGAAAGGGCTGGATTAACAGTCAGTAATGGACAATTATTTTATCTGTTACTAAAACCGTAATCTTCAGGGCAATTTTTTGACCGTTAGCGTCAAAAAAACCATGTTCTAAGAGGTTGTTTGAAAAGTTTTAGGTTGTGATTTTAGGCACTGGCACATTGGTAGGGTGCGCCAAATATCAATAATCTGTTTATTTGCAGGATTTATGCAGTCTGACACACCCTACAACAGATTTTTAGTGTGACACTTGCGTAAGTCCTAACTTATCATAAGATAAATAAATTTTTTAATACACAAATACATAATTCTTTGTAAAAAGCATCTTGTTTATACCATACTGTTCAGGGTATATTCCAATAGAGCCGTTGCGGTTTAGTAGCAGATTTACACACTCAGGGCAAATATACAATCAAAAGTTGAGCATCTATGAATATATTGAATGTTCCTAATGAGTCTGATTCACCACTTGTCACTTCTGGCATATTTGGTAATGACCCCTTACTGGCAGATTCATTAAAAAAACTAGATAATAATAATACTCTCCATACTGACCAAATTCCTGATTTATCTCCCAACATTACACCAACGCAATATCTCAATCAGGAAATTCTTCCAATCACACAAACAGAACTCCAAAAATTTTCAACTTCTTCTGATTTCTCAAATAATATAGAATTAGCTTTTGGCTATGGTTGCAATGTTGAACTGGCACATACAATAGTTGACAATTTAGCCAATGGTCAAGGAATTCCCAATATTCAAATTATCCCCCAATCTCAGTTAAAAGCTGATGGAGCTTTTGGCAATAATACAATTTATATTTCTCAAGACTTATTTAATCCACAACAAACTAATTCTACTCAAGCAGTCAACGTTTTATTAGAAGAAATAGGACATTATATAGATTCGCAAATAAATATTCAAGATGCTCCCGGAGATGAAGGCGCAATTTTTGCCAAAATAGTCCAAAATCAACCTTTAGCACCAGGAGAACTAATAGCATTAAAGGCAGAAAATGATCATGGTATTTTAAACATTAACGGGCAAAATATCGCTGTAGAACACGCGGATACTCCAGGAGTATTTTTAGTTGATAATACAGGAAAAATCTCTATTGACTTTTTAGCTGACTCCGGTAGTTACCATAACGAAATGGCTATTTTTAGCCTGCAAAATATGGATAATTTAACACCTGGTTCAGCGGATTATATCAAAGAAGCTGCTCGTCGGGCTTTAAGTAATTCTGCTTTAGGATATACAGTAATTATTGATATTAATGAAGGCGCAAAATTTGTTGGAGAACTAGGAGAAAGTAATAGAAATGATGGAAATTATTCTGGTTTAAAAGCCTTCAGTTTTACCCCTGGAGATAAAATTGCATTTATGTTAGTTCCTGAAGGAACTGTCCAAAAAGTATTTGATAATCCCAATGCAGGTAGTAGTCAACGTCCCCTATTTTCTATCGCGGCTGCTAATCCTAATAGTGCAACACAAATAGGACAGTTACTACCAGGAACTTATGGTTGGGAAGATATTAGAAATGACCAAAATACAGATGCAGATTACAATGATATTATCTTTCAAGTTAAAGGTGCGACGGTCACATTAACAGATATAGGAGGATTATTTGCTAGTGGTAAAGATTGGCGGAATCTTCCCTTAGCTCAAGAAATTATTGCTTTTGCGTCCCAACAAAATAATACAACTTTAACAGCTAAGTTATCTCAAGATACAGGAATTATTAATTTAGATGGAATTACCAATAATCCAGAAATTGCTGGTTCTATCAATAATGCTGATAATCTGAGTAAATTACAGGCTAAATTCAGTGATGGTAGTAATTTTGTTGATATTTTATCAGAACTAAAAGCCAACGGAAACTTTATCTTAAATAAAGATAAATTAGCAGCAATTAAAGGTAATCAATTAGCAGATGGAGAATATCAATTAACCTTACGCAGTGAAGATAAATCTGGTAATATTTCCGAATCTTTAGTTAAATTTACCTTAGATACCACCCAACCAGGAATACCCACAGAAATAGGGTTAAAAAATGATGGTGATACAGTCACTAATCAAACTACACCAACTATTACAGGTAAAGGTGAAAATGGTGCATTAATCGAAATATTTGATGGACAAAATAAATTAGGACAAACAACAGTTGTTAATGGTTTTTGGGAAATTACCACATCTCAAATTACCGATGGATTGAAAAATTTAACTATCACAGCCACCGATATTAGTGGTAATAAGAGTGATGCTAGTAATACAGAATTTACCATTGATTCAGCTTTACCACAAATCAATATTACCAATCCTCCAGCTAATGCAATATTGAATCCAGGTGCAAGATTACAAGGGACTGTAAATGGTACAGGTTCAACAATAGATAAATTAAGTTATCGTTTCGATAATGCTAGTGAAATAAATGTTCCTGTAAATAATCAAGGTGCATTTGATATTGAATTGAATTTAACAGGTGTATCTGGACAACAAAACCTGATTATTAAAGCCATAGATTTAGCCGGAAATAGCACAGAAACAACTCAATCTGTGGTTGTAGGTCAAGCAGTAGGTGTAGGATTCATGCTTGATACCCTGTTTGATTCTGCTCCTATTGGTGATTCTCGAACAACTTATGATACCGTCAATCTGTTGGGACAAACGGATGCAAATGCTACTGTCACATTACAACAAACAGGAGCATCAACGACTGCTGACACTGCGGGTAAATTTAAGTTTACTGGTGTATCACTGACATTAGGTGATAATTCCTTTACTGTCAATTCTACAAACACAGCCGGAAACAAAGGCCAATTTACTACTATTATCAAACGAGTTGATCAAGATAATAGCGATGTAGTTTTAGATTGGAACGCTACCCTGTTAAATGCTATTTATGAAGACAAGACAGCGCCACCGATTGCTTCTCGGAATATGGCCATAACCCAAACTGCCGTGTTTGATGCTATAAATAGTATTACTGGGACTTACGAAAATTATCACTTCACAGGTACAGCCCCCACCGGTGCATCTCCAGAAGCCGCAGCAGCATCAGCAGCCCATCAAGTTTTAGTTAATCTTTATCCCCAACAAAAAGATTATTTTGATAATGCTTTAACAGCGTCTTTGGCAGAAATTACCGACGGTACAGCAGAAGATAATGGAGTAACATTTGGACGCACCGTAGCCGATAATATTTTATCTTTAAGAAGTGCAGATGGGGCAACTAATACTGTTACCTATACACCAGGAACACATCCCGGACAATGGCAACCAACCGCCCCAGAATTTGCCCCTGGTTTATTACCTCAATGGGGACAAGTTACACCCTTTGGATTAACAAGTGGTAATCAATTCCGTCCTGATGGTGTACCAGCTTTAAACAGTGCTGATTACACAATAGAATTTAATCAAGTCAAAGATTTAGGAAGTATTAATAGTACAACTCGTACCACTGAACAAACGGAAATTGCCCAATTCTGGGCTGATGGATCAGGTACATTTACACCTCCTGGACATTGGAATCAAATCGCCCAAAATGTCGCCGCAGAAAAGAGTAATTCTTTAGTAGATAATGCTCGTTTATTTGCCTTGTTAGATATTTCTTTAGCTGATGCGGGTATTGCGGCTTGGGATGCCAAATACCATTATGATTTCTGGCGACCAATTACGGCGATTCAAAATGCAGATAGTGATGGAAATCCTAATACTATTGCTGATGCAAATTGGACACCTTTATTAACAACTCCACCATTCCCAGAGTATGTTTCTGGACATAGTACCTTTAGCGGTGCAGCGGAAACTATCTTAACAGGATTGTTGGGTAATAATGTCAGTTTTACTACTAATTCTTTAGGTATTCCTGGAGTTGATCGCCAATTCGATAACTTTACAGATGCAGCAAATGAGGCGGGAATTAGTCGCATTTATGGAGGTATTCATTTTAATTCTGCTAATGTGGAAGGGTTAGCAACTGGTAGAAGTGTGGGTAATTATGTTCTGCAAAACTTGTTAGCACCAATTACCGAAACAGTACAACAATTAACTGTAATGCCGGGAGAACAGTTAAAACTGGAATCTCAGGAAATATTTGGTAAAAATGCCAGTTTTGCCCTTGAAAGTGAAGAAACCCTACCTATAGGCAGTTTAGACAGCGATGGAACATTAATTTTTGAACCATCCCCCTCACAAATAGGCAATTATGATTTTAATTTGGTTGCTAGAGATGGAGAGGAAATTACAACCAAGAAGTTTAATTTAGCTGTCGTTGCTGATAGTGAAACAACAACTAGAATTAGCGGTGTAATTCAAAATACTGACCAACAACCTTTGGCTGGGGTGAAAGTTAAAATCGGTGATATATCTACTACCACAGCAGCAGATGGTTCATTTACCTTGACTTTAACTGAACCATCATCGAACCCATTAATGATTGAGCCAGGTCAACAAGTTGATAATCTTGTTTATCCATCTATTGCAGAACCATTGCATTTATTGTTAGGACATGATGTTTATGCAAATGTGAAAAATGTTATTGACCGTCCCATTTATTTACCACCAATTGATATTAGTAATGCCCAAACAATTGATCCTAATATTGACCAAGTTGTTACCAGTGCAGCTATACCAGGTTCTGCTGTAACTGTTTTTGCTAATAGTTTATTTAATCAAGAAAACCAACCTTATACAGGGCAATTAAGCATTACCACAGTTCCCACAGAACTTACTCCGGCCGCATTACCAGAAAATCTGCGTCCTGATTTGGTGGTGACAATTCAACCAGGGGAAATGGTATTTACAAATCCTGCGCCTTTGAGTTTACCAAATCTCGCTGGATATGCCCCTGGTACAGAAATGGATTTATGGTCTATTAATCCTCTAACGGGAGATTTTGATGATGTGGGTACAGGTCGAGTTAATGCTGATGGAACTGTAATTGAAACTATAGATGGTGGTATTCGTAATAGTAGTTGGCACTTCTTCGCACCACCAACACCAACTCCAAATAATCCTGATGATGATGACCGCAACCCTGATGATGGCTGTGATGAATGTAAGGCTACAGCACCAGGAACTTCTGAAGTAGAATTACACTCAGGGGCGGTGATAGAAACCCATGATTTAGTACCTTATCAATCTTTAGGAATTAGTCGTGGTATCAGTTTACGTTACGATTCAGAACGGGCAGATGCTAGACCGATTTTGCATTTTGGTTATAACGATGTACCGAATGATTCTGCCCTTAGATTGATGGCTGAGTTGACGATTAAGCGTGGTAATTTTGAGTTAGAAGTACCGGGTTTTGCGGGTGGTGAATTTGGATTAGATGGTGGTGAACATTTCTGGTCAATTCCTAATGGTGGTGGCAAGATTGATGCAACACTGCAAGCGGATTTACGGACTTTAGATTCTGGTCGTTATGATTATGATTTGACCACTGGTTTGTTGCGTTTAAATAATAATCAGTTAAATGGTTCAACTTCTACGACTGAGGGTCAATTCCTGCATATTAATACTGCCAATAGTGCCTTTGGTAGTGGTTGGGGATTAGCTGGTTTACAGGAAATTGTTGTTAATCCTGATGAGTCGGTAATTATTATTGATGGTAATGGTAGCGAGTTATTGTTTGAAAAGAATGATGATAATAGCTATGATTCACCAGTTGGCGATTTTTCAACCTTAGAACGTTTAGATGATGGTACTTTCCGCCGCAGGATGACAGATCAAACCGTCTATACCTTCAATGGGGAAAATCTGTTAACAAAAATGCGCGATCGCATTGGTAATGAAACCGAATATATCTATGAAAATCGTCGCTTAACAAAGATGGTTGATCCGGTAGGTTTAGAAACTAGCTTTACCTACACAAATAATAGAATTACTGCAATAACAGATCCATCTGGTCGTAGCACTCAATTAACCTATGATGCTAATGGGAATTTAACCAAAATCACTGACCCTGATGGTACAAGTCGCACTTGGGAATATGACGCTGACCATCGGATGATTGCTGAAGTTGATAAACGAGGAAATCGAGAACAGACTTTCTATGATTTTGCTGGAAGAGCAGATCGAGCAATTCGTAAAGATGGCTCTGAATTAGATTTTGATCCTGTACAAGTCCAAGGTTTATATTTACCAAATCAAACTATTGATCCTGTAAATGCGCCTGTTGCTTTCCAATTAGGGGAAGTTACATCTACCTATACAGATGCTAATGGTAAGCAGATTGTTAATATTCTTGATCAAGCTGGACAGATAGTTTCTTCTTCTGATGAGGTTGGTTTATTACCATCTGTGGAACGGAATGAGGATAATCTGGTTACTCAACAAACAGATGCGAGAGGGAATATTACTTCGTTTACCTATGATGATAATGGCAATGTCTTGAGTATTCAGAATTCTCTCTCATTTATTTCTCCTAGAGGAAGTGCCTTAATTATCAGTGAAGGTAATAATATAAATGCTCAATCCACAGCTTTTATTGATGGATTAGTTCAAAATGCCGGCATTGCAACCACGATTGTTAATACAGTACCAAATACCTTAACTGGATTCACTCAAGTTATAGATATCCGGGTTGAAAACGCATTTGCACTGACAGACTTAGATAAAACACTCTATCTGGAGTTTTTACAGTCGGGTGGTAATTTATTGTTAGTAGGTGAAAATAACAACTTTGCTACTCGTAATAATTCAATTTTAGACTTGATCGCAGCAGCAGGTGGTGGTTCACTGGATTTTGTTGAACCTGCTTTTGTTCAAGAAGTCTTAGCACCATTTAACAGCCCTAATCCTATTTCTGATGGAAATGTAACCTATGGTGGGGTAGCAACTGGGGGTGTAACAAGTCCAGGAACAGGGCAATTTGTCACAGTAGATAATGCAAATCGGGGTAGTACCATCTACTTTGATGAAAATGATCTTCCGAATGCCCTTGGTGGAAAATTAACTGTCATGTTTGACACTAACTTTTTCCTAACTACAAATGATATTATAGACAACCAAAACTTAATTAACAACATAATTGGTTTTGAACGAGTAGATACTCGTTTCACCTATGATCCAACTTTTAACCAACTCACCAGCATGACTGATGAACTTGGTCATCAAACCCTTTATCAAATTGACCCCAATAATGGCAATCTTTTATCTATCAATCAAGTAGTTGGTGAAGTTGGTGGCAATGATGATATTATTACCCAATTTACCTACACAAATAATGGATTAGTTGACCTCATTACTGACCCTCTAGGACGGATTACAGATAGTGATTATGATGCCAATGGTCGTTTAATTTCCATCATCTACGCGAAGGGAACAACAGATGAAGCAAAACGCCAATTTGAATATGATTTAGCAGGAAATCAAACCGCAGTTATTGATGAAAATGGTAATCTTACCCAATTTGAATATGATGCTCTGAATCGGTTAGTTAAAATAATTGAAGCTGACCCCGATGGTGCTGGTCTTTTAACTTCTCCCATTACTACCTATGACTATGATGCTGATGGTAATTTAATCTCAATTACTGATGCTGTAGGTAATGTGAATCAGAATACCTACGATAAGTTAAATCGGTTAGTTGAAAATATTGACGAACTGAATCAGGAGAGTAGCTATAGTTATGATTCTTTGGGTAATTTACTTTCAGTGGTTGATCCTTTAGGGAACAAAACAGAAAATTTATATGATGAACGCAACCGCTTAATTTCAACAATTGATCCAAAAGGAGTAGTCACAGGGTTTAACTATGACCTGAATAATAATCTGATTTCTGTCACCGAAAATGATAAGAATGGTTTAGTTCTGTTCCAAGATAATTTCGACTCAGAAAATAATGGTCGGGGTCAACTTAACTATTCCAATTTGATAAATTGGAATATAGCAGATGGAACTATTGACTTGATTGGCAACGGTTCTAATGATTTATTACCAGGAAATGGACTTTATCTTGACTTGGATGGAACTAATAGAAATGCAGGGAACTTAGTATCTCAAAAGACTTTCACATTAAACCCAGGTATTTATACACTGCAATTTAGTTTAGCTGGTTCTCAACGAGGTGATCGCAATTCAGTTACAGTTTCCTTCGCAGACATCTTCAGCGAAACATTCACCTTAGACAGTAATGCTCCATTTACAACCTACACACGCACTATTTCGGTAGCTAATTCTACGACTGGTAATTTGATTCTCGACCACGCTGGTGGTGATAATCGGGGACTTCTACTAGATAATGTCAAATTGAGCCAGACTTTAAGTAGTTCTACGTCTGGTCTGACTAACATCACAACCTTCGCCTATGATGCCCGAAATCGCTTAATTAGTGAAACCGACCCATTAGGAAAAAATACTCAATACCAGTATGATACGGTTAATAATTTGATTGCGAAAACAGACCGCAATAATCGCCGGACTGAGTTTAATTATGATGACATTGATCGTCTAACTCAGGAAATATGGGTAGGAACTGATCAGGTAATTAATTACAGCTACGACAAAGCTAGTAACCAAACTGCGGTTAATGACAAGTTTAGTTCTCTGGCGTTTAGTTATGATAATAGAGATAGTTTATTGTCTGTAAATAATGCTGGTACTCCTGGTTTCTCGAATGTTGTCCTTAACTACACCTACGATAAAGTAGGAAATTTTCTCTCAGTTGTGGACACAATTAACGGTGTAGCAGGTGGCAATAATTCCTACAGTTATGATGCTTTAAATCGCCTGACTAAATTAACTCAATCGGGTAATAATGTCAGTGATAAGAGAGTTGATTTTGCTTACAATTCCCTGGGACAATATACCTCAATTAATCGCTATGCCAATCTCACGGGAACTCAGTTAGTAAATGGCACAACCTACACCTATGATTCTCTCAACCGTCTCACCAATTTAAACCACAGTAACGGTACAAATAATGTCGCTTTTTACAACTATGCTTATGATGCAGCGAGTCGCATTACTCAGATTAGCGATATTGATGGAACAACAGATTATACCTACGATAACCGCGCTCAGTTAACGGGTGCTAACCACAGCAATGTTAACAATCCTGATGAATCTTACACCTACGATGCAAATGGCAACCGTATCACTTCCAGTATTCACGGTAATGGCTATGTAACAGGTGGAGGCAACCGCTTACTGTCTGATGGTAAATATAATTATGAGTACGACAATGGAGGGAATTTAACCCAGCAAACGGAAATTGCTACTGGTAAGGTGCAAGAGTTGACTTGGGATTATCGTAACCGCTTGGTGGCTTTTGTTGATAAGGATGCTGCTGGTAACGAGACACAACGGGTTGAGTTCACCTATGATGCTTTCAATCGCCGCATTGCTAAAGCTGTAGATACCAACCCTCAAGATACGACTCCCGCAGTGGTGACACAGTTTATTTATGATGGACAGAATGTACTGTTAGAGTTTGTAGATAGTGATGGTGCGGGTGCAAATCAGCCTGTTTTAGATATACGCTATCTGCATGGTGCTGGTGTTGATCAGGTTTTGGCACAGGAAAGTGCTGGTAATGTTGTCTGGCATTTAACAGATCATTTGGGAACAGTTCGAGATTTGGTGAATAATAGCGGTGCGGTGGTGAATCATTTTGTTTATGATTCCTTTGGTCAGGTGATTTCTGAAAGTAATCCTGCTGTTGATACTCGTTATCTGTTTACGGGAAGAGAATTTGATAGTGAGACTGGATTGTATTATTACAGAGCAAGGTATTATGACCAAACTACGGGAAGATTTTTGAGCGAAGATCCACTTGGTTCAAGAAGCGGAGATACAAATATCTACGCTGCGTTAAGTAATGCTCCTACTATCTTTGTTGATCCTAGCGGTTTAAAAGTAGAAGGTACTTGGATAAAATTTCCTACCCCCAGCAATATTAAAGTTAATTTTCAGGAACTTTCGTTTAGTAGAACAGGAGAGGCGAAAGCTTGGCCTCCTAAAGTTATAGCTTTTGATGCCAAATACACAGTAAGTGGAACAATTGACTTTATTATTCAATGTACCGAAACAAGGGATTCTGAATGTGGGACTGAAACAGAAACTTGGACTTTGAGTCCTTCCATTACAACCCCTCCTATTCCTGTTACAATACCTATACAATTTGATCCTGTTTCAGCAGGACTTGCTGCAATTCCAGTTGCGGGTCCATTTTTAGCTTCGATTTATTTTTGGGCAAAGGCTGGATATTATGCTAAACAAGCTTATGATTTGGCCAATAATCAATTACTACAAATAGCGGCAAAATATGGCACTGATGCTACTGCGTATTGCATTGCAAGTTTAGCCAGCCGAAAATAGTAATCGCTTTTGGGATGTGGGGGGCGATCGCTGTTGTGTGGGATGATGGGAGAGCGATCGCTTTTTGGGGATTTGGGGGGCGATCGCTGTTTGGGGATGTGGGAAACTATTTACTGAATTTCTCTTGAATTGCCTGTTTCATAATTTTAATATTTTCTGGAGTGTTAGGGCAGGGGAAATTTTGAGCAGAAGTATTATTTTTCAAGCGATCTATCAAAATATAAAAGGCTTGTTGATCATCATTATGTTCCAAAACATAATGACGCAACTGAGCTATAGTCATATTAGTTAAGTCAGATTTCATCATAAAAACCTCCAATTTCCATTTAGTTCAATGACAATTTCAATTTCTTCACCAGCTAAAACAATTAGTCTTTGGTCTCTTTCATCTAAGTAGGTAAACATAATAAAACCGATATATGTTTAGTTTTGTGAAACCCGTAAAACAACCTATTTGTAAGGCATTCATTGAATTTACATTTCGTCACATACCTTTAAATTTTTCGGTTTACCTACTTAATCTTACCAAATAAATAGGAATATATAATTCTGTAAGGTCAAGACATAATTGAACACAACTAATACACTGATTTATTGTTGGAAAAATAAGGGATACCTCTCTTTAGCACTTGATAAACTAACATCATCAATAATAACCCTTGTCTAACCTATTTTGATAAGGTGATAGCAAAGCGCTCCGGCGATCGCTTTTGGGATGTGGGAGTGCGATCGCTTTTTGGGATATGGGAGGTGCGATCGCTACGACAGACTACGGCTATGCACTGAATAGGGAAAGTTTTGGAAGTTAATCTGTTAAAATTTGTTCAGGTAAACAACTGAAAATGTAAAATCCATGAAAATTAAAGCCATTATTCATCCTGCCGAAGAAGGGGGTTATTGGGCTGAAGTACCTGCACTTCCTGGTTGTATAACAGAAGGGGATACAATGGAAGAATTAATTAATAACCTTCAAGATGCTATACAAGGTTGGCTAGAAGTAGCAAATGAAATTCAAAAACTAGATCCAATCTCACAAGTGATTGAAATTGCAGTATGAAATCAATTTCTGGGAAAAAACTATGTAAAATTGTCGAGAAAAAAGGCTGGATTCTCAAAAAAATTACAGGCAGTCACCATATTTATGAAAAATCTGATGAAAGTAAAATTATCTCTATTCCTGTACATAGAAATCAAGATTTAAAACTTGGGACTTTAAAATCAATCATGAAGGTAGCTCAATTAGTAGAAGATGATTTATAATTAGCACTTATTTTTTGTGTTAAGCAGGCGATCGCTTTTGGGAATATGGCGTGCGATAGCAAAGCACTCCGTAGGAATCGCTTTTTGGGAATGTGAGAGGTGCGATAGCGAAGCGCTCCGTAGGAATCGTTTTTGGGATGTTGGGGGCGATTGCTTTTGAGATGTGGGAGGGCGATCGCTGTTTTGGGCGATGTGGGGAGAGTGATCGCTTTTGGGGATGTGAGAGGTGCGATCGCTTTTTGGGGTGTGGGAGTGCGATCGCTTTTAGGATGTGGAGGTGTGATCGCTTTTTGGGGATGTGGGAGGGCGATAGCGTAAGCGCTCCGCAGGAATCGCTGTTTGGGGTGTGGAGGTGCGATCGCTTGCTAAAATAGAAGTAACTTAAAGTTACAGAAGAAACAAATAAATGATCACATTAGAAATGGCGATCGCTTCGCTCGCCGCAGGCATCGCTAAAATTAAACAATTACCTCTTGAACAGCGCAATGAAGTAATTAAATTTATCGAGTTTTTAGAATTTAAGGCAGGAAACATTAATCTTATTTCCCAAGAAACAAAAACTACAAAGAATTACCCACTGAGAGGGAAACCTATTACCGTTGATAAAAATCCAAATTCTTAGAAACTATTGTAAATCCATTATCTTGAGCATATTTCCAAATATCCTCATCAGAAAATCCCTTCAACCCACAATCACGAACGTGCATACTCTCTGGGAAATCTACAGATAATATGCGAGGTAATTTTGGAGACAAATTTTCATCAAACAGCAACTTCATAGGGAACCACTGTTAAACGGCGATCTCGATCGGCTGCAAACTCAAAACAAGCCTGTATATCTGCAAGTGTTAAATCAGGGAAATCATCTAATACTTCTTCAACACTCATGCCACCACCGAGATAGTCAAACACATCTGATACAGCAATGCGTGTGTTAACTATACATGGCTTACCACTACGAATATTTGGGCTGATGCGTATGCGATGGTGATAGTTTTTCATGATCAAGATTTGCACATAACTTACTTTCATCATAACAGCACTCTTACAAGAATTTATAGTTTGAGGTGCGATAGGGCGATCGCTCCGTAGGAATCGCTTTTTGGGGATAAGAGTCAAAAAAGGCTATAATCATAGTTGTACCTAACTATGTACAACTCTAGCCATGAACATCGTCAACTTTAGCGAAGCAAGAAACAATTTTAAATCCGTATTAGACACAGTAGCTAATGACAAAAACTGTACCGTCATTGTTAGAAGAGATGCGGAAGATGCTGTAGTCATGTCTAAAAGTTATTATGACAGTCTGATGGAAACAGTTTATCTGTTAAAATCTCCTGCTAATGCTCAACATTTAGAAGAAGCGATCGCCGAATACAAAGCAGGGAAAACACAAGAACACGATTTAATCGATGCGTAAATTAGCTTGGGGTAGTAAAGCATGGAAAGATTATCTTTATTGGCAATCTCAAGATAAGAAAACTTTAAAAAGAATCAATCGACTTATCGAAGATACTTTATCAGATCCCTTTGAAGGAATTGGTAAACCCGAACCATTGAAAGAGAATTTGTCAGGTTTTTGGTCTCGCCGTATTGATGAAACAAATCGTCTTATTTATGCTATCGATGATGATTATCTGACAATTATTTCATGTCGCTATCATTACCAAGAATAACCAGTGTAATCGCTTTTTAGGGTGTGAGAGGGCGATCGCGGTTTGGGATGTGGAAGAGCGATCGCCCTTTGGGAATTTGGGGAAGTGTGATCGCTGTTTGGGATGTGGGGGGTGCGATCTCTTGTTTGGGGATGTGGGATGCGATAGCGAAGCGCTCCGTAGGAATCGCTTTTGGGGATGTGGGAGGGCGATAGCGATAGCATCCCTACGTAGTTTTTCACTCTCCCCCCACTTTAGTGGGGGAGTGTGAACAGTTACATTAACAGTTGATAAATTAGAATTATTGGGTGAGGCTCTGTTAGATTTTTCTTCTGTCACTGATTTAGAACAATGGTTACAAAATAACCCAGAGTCTTGAGATTAATCATACTGAATTAAATAGAGCGATCGCTGAAACCTTAAACCAAGAATTAAACGCAGATGGACGCAGATTAACGCGGATGTAGGAGAGCGATCGCTGTTGGGGATGTGGGTAATGCGATCGCTATTTGTCACTGTTTGGCAATGAGATTTATGTTACGGCAATTCTCGCTTTAACCAAATACAATGGAGGGCGCAAGCCCCGCGCCCTTAAGGATTTTGAGATAAAAAACTGTACCTCGTAACACTAACAATTAGGGGCTTAACGTATTACGCTAAACCCCTACTGGCGAATTAGATTCTAAGCAAAGACAAACTGATTAGTGTTAGTCAAACTCAAACTACTGGCTTGAATCCCAGTCAGAGTCGCTAGAGTTTGATTATTGAAACTAATTGCCGTATCAGCACCCACTTGATTTAAGTTGAAGTTGGATGCAGCAGAGCCTAGATAAATCTTATCAAGACCAATTTGGAAGTCAAGGATAGTATTAGCAGCTTTTGGTGCTTCAACATTAAAGATCCTGAATTCATCAGCGCCAGCGCCACCAGATAGGAGGTTGCCACCACCAAGACTAACATAGAATTTGTCGTCACCATCGCCACCTAATGCCCGATCGCCACTACCCAGGAAGAAGGTATCATTACCCATGCCACCAGATATGCGGTTGCCACCTTGGCCATCTCTGGCATCAAAGGTATCATTACCATCACTACCAAAAGCGCGATCGCCTTTATTCACAAAGATTCTATCATCACCGCTGCCAGTATCAATGATATTGTTACCAGCAAAGGGAGAAATTGCTCCCAAGACAGTATCAACAGTGTCATTTCCTGCGCCTGTGAAAATGGTGTCGTTGATGCCATCAGTGCCACCACTGACAAACAAATCATCTTTACCAGTTGTGCCGGCAATGTATTGGGTAGCTTCTGCTATAGACGCAGATAAACCTAAACGGGAATCAAGGGCAAGAGGTTTGTCTAATTCCAATACCACCATCTCATTGTTGTCAATCGCGGGAGGACGACCGATAGAGAAGGGATAGTTGTTATCGTTGGCAACTAAAATGGTTTTGCTGTCGAATACCAACACATCTTCAATGGTTTGGAAGGGCATATCATAGGTAGTTTTGCCGTCACCATTGAGATCATTGGTGTCTTGGATATTGAGAAGGTTAGCAACTTCCTCTTTGGAGACAAAGCCATTAGCATCAATCTTGCTGAAATCAACTTTGAATATTTTCTTGAAAAGGGCGGTACTACCTTGACCATTATCCCGTTCAATGACTAGGAACTCGTTGTTATTGATGGGGGTGAAATCACCGATCGCATTGCTGGTACTAGCTAATTGATAACGTCCTACTAATCCTTGGTAGCTTTCGCTGGCTACATCGAATTTATAAATCCGTACAGAACCAGCAGGATCGCCGACAACAGTTCCTTCCAGCATCGGATAGATGGTTTGACGGTCAGGGCTAAATGCCATGCCTTCAAAGCCTTGGGAGCGGTTGAGGTTTGCTGTTACGAGGTCGCCGTAGTAGGGTTGATTGGGGGCAAGGTATTCCGGGGAATTATTGAAGTAAGGAGTATTTAAATTCCCGTTAGGATTGGCATAGCCTGTACCAGCTAGGTAATCATTAACTAGAACTTGTCGCCCTGTTTTGGGGAAGTCGGTAAAGAAACCATCTACACCCAAATCAATGAACCTACGGAACTCTGCACCGGGGTCGTTTTTGTAAGTATCGGGAAGGAAGAACTCGTCATTTCTTAAAGTGTAGAGATGGACGATTAAACCAGCTTTGTGGGCATCTTGGATTAGGGTTGTGGGTGTGCCTAAAACACGGTCTCCATCACTAATTTGTCCATCACCATTCAAATCATCAGCCTGTCCATCACCATTGGCATCTACCGTCAACTGGGGAACGATGCGCTGTTTATTTGGTCCAATTCCTTTAGCGTAGGTAGCAATTTCGGCTAAACCTGCGGGGGTGGAAAGATTGGTATAGGTGCGGGTATCACCAGCAACTACAAAGTCATAGGGTTGACCTGAACCACCAAACAATTGCACCAGAGGAATATCAATTCCTGCGGTGGGCATGATGGTATTTTTTAGTGCTTTGAGGTTAGCAACTTCAAAGGATTGAATGAAGATGCGAGATGGGTCGGTAAAGTTCTCAGCTTTGAGGGTGTCTGCTAAGATTTGGCTAGTGTTGATACCTTGCTGTTGGAAGAAAGTAGGATGTTTGGTTTCAGGATAAATACCGATTTTGCGTCCTGTTTCTAGTTCGACTTGTTTCACCAAATCAATGACTTCTTTCAGGGTGGGTACTTTCAAGCCATCCTTGTCAAAAGCAGTACCACGTAAAGCTGGGATACGTTCGATCGCATTCAGTTCCTTAACTTCTGCCAGGGTAAAGTCTTCAGCAAACCAACCGGCGACATTGCGACCATCTAAATTTTTGATTTTTAGGCGATCGGCAAACTTATCACGTAAGTAAACATCGGTGCTAGTGTCGGTGGTGTTGATAACTGGCTTACCATTAGCATCCCGTTGAATTGTGCCGTCAGGATTGAGAACACCGACTGCTAACATGGGTTCGTGACGGGCAATTAAGACACCATCTTTTGTTACCACTAAATCGGGTTCAACGAAATCTGCACCTTGAGCGATCGCTAATTTGTAGGCTTCTATGGTATGTTCTGGACGTTCACCACTTGCACCTCGGTGGCCAATGACGATGGGGGCTTTGCCTGTGAGTGTATCAAATTTAGGAGTAGAGAGAACAGTGGGATTTTGGGGCGATCGGACTTCATTACCAGTAATTTGATCACGCACCAAATCTCCTGTACCTGGGAAATCAGTAAAGTAGCCATCTACACCCAAATTAATGAATTGACGATACTCTAATTCAGGGTTGTTATTGTAATCTGAAGCCAGAGAACGGCTTTCGTTGCGGAAAGTGTAAGGATGGACAAGCAAACCCTCTTTATGAGCATCACTAACTAAGCTGCTGGGTGCTAAGGTAACTTTATCCGCATCATTGATTGTGCCATCATTATTGAGATCATCAGGTTGACCATCATTGTTATTGTCTACCGTCTTCACGGAAATAATCTGCCGTTTCCAAGGCCCAATACCATCAGCATAGGCAGCAATTTCTTTCAAACCTGCGGTCGTTTGTAGATCTCCATAGGTGCGAGTATCTCCCTTAACAGTGAAATCATAAGGACGAGCGTAAACATCTTGGTATATCAGTGTGCCGTCATTGGCCACATCATAGGCATCAAACAATTGCACCAAAGGAAGATTCACACCAGCAGCCGGCATGATGGTATTGTTTAAATCCTTGAGATTACTGACTTCAAAGGACTGAATAAAAATCCGTTTGGGATCGGTAAATCCTTTGGTTTTGAGGGTGTCAATCAGTTTTTCTTCCAGTGACAAGCCCAAATTATCGTGGAAAGTGGGGTGCTTGGTTTCTGGGTAAATACCGATTTTCTTGCCTGTTTGTGCTTCCACTTCTTTGAGTAAATCAATGATTTCGCTCAGAGTGGGGATTTCCAGAAGACCATTGTAAACTTGATCTCGGAAAGATTGAGGCATGATAGCCCGCAGAGTTTTAATTTCTGCCAAGGTAAAGTCGGAAGCAAAGAAACCTTCTTCTGCAACCCCATCTACCATTTTTGTAGTTTTGCGACTAGCAAATTCGGGACGACTACTAACATCAGTAGTATTAATCAGGTTAGGTTCATGACGGGCAATTAAGATACCATCGCTGGTAGATACCAAATCTGGTTCGATGAAGTCTGCACCGCGTAAAATCGCCAAGCGGTAGGCTTCAATTGTATGTTCTGGCAGTTCACCACTAGCGCCACGATGGCCAATGACGATGGGGGCTTGACCGTTGAGGGTATTTAGTTTAACAGGGTTAGGGGTAGGGAAGGGTGCATCTAATAAAACACCCTTGCTATTGAAATGTAGTAGATAAGTTCCAAATTCATCACCGACCCAAATATCACCCTTGGCATCAATCACAAAGGATTCTACGTCAAAGTCAGCCCCGGTGAGTTCGCGGTTTACCGTGTTTTTATTGACAATATCAAAGGGGATTAACTTATTGGGGTCAGAGAGTTGAATGAAGTTTTGAACTGCTACAGAACCATTACCGTTTTCTGTGCCAGCAAAATTGGGGTCAACTTGGTAAAGCCGGAGGAGGAAATCAGCGCTGTTATTTTTTGCACCAAAACCGTTATCTGCTAAGAACCAAAATACAGAACCATTACCATTAGGGGCAAATTGGACACCACTGAAACCTTGCACTGGTTGACCAGGAAATGGTGTAGAACGACCATTTGTGGGGTTGGTTACGGCTGCACCTGAAGCAGGGCCAGCAGCGAAGGTATCGGCAGGTAAGGAAGCAAAACCTTTGAGTGTCACCATAGGAGAAGTAATATTTAGGGTAGTTGAACTTTGATCATCTTCTTGGGCGTTGTTGTTACCAGCACCAGAATCAAAGTCAGGTTGATTTTGGGCGGTAATTTCGGCTTTACTGGTTAATGCCCCACTTTGAGTCACTTTGGCTGTGAGTTTCAGGGTGCGGGTAACATTACCAGCAATTTCTCCCACATCCCACACACCGGTTTGACTGTTGTAAGTTCCCTGTTCCGGTGTTGCAGAGATGAGAGTAAATGGTTGTGGTAACAAATCTGTGACTTTAATGCCATTAGCCAGTAAAGAACCTTTATTAGAAAGGGTTAAGGTGAATGTGACTTGGTCTCCGATAACTGCGTTTGTGACATTTGCAGTTTGAATCAACTCTAAATCTACAAAGTTATTAGGTTTGACTTCAAACTGGCTGACAATTTTCGGCTGACGACTAGATATAGCGGCTGGATTTGCTTCTAGTTCCTCACGAGTGTAAGGGTCAATGCCGTAGGTGGTGACAGTCAACTTTTGCGTGGCTTGGTCAATGTTAAACTCTGTCCAGCCATAGGTATGAGTAGCAACATAGTCACCTTGCAACAAGTTGGCATCAATCAAACCGTTAGCTACAGCTAGATTGTTATTCAAGCCAACGGGGTCATAACCTAAAGCATTGATGCCACCGTTAACAACTTGTTTGATAAAATCGTCTCTATCATTAACTGTGCTGTCACCGTCATTAGCCACAGGCAGAGAATTGTAAATTGCCTTCTGTTCCGGGGTGAGGAAGAGATTACCTAGTGTTGGTCCAAAAGGTGCATCATAAGCCACAGAACCGGTAATAATTTCAAAAGCCCTGGTGGGGATTTGTGCTTGTCCTGGGGCTAATTGATAGGTGAGGTTGTTGACTAATGTGCCGTGAAAGTCTGCGGTGACAAAGACAGCGTTACTGATGTTGCTGTCGTTGATGAATTTGAGAATTTCTGTTCTTTCTGCCGCATAGCCTTCATATCTATCGGCAGCGATCGCCACTCCCAAATTCTGAATAGGCTGTGACAACATGATAAACTTCCAGGTGATGCCATCTTTTTGCGCTTGGATTAAGTCGCGTTTGAGGTCATCCAACTGCACTTTTCCTAACATTGTCCGGTTAGGATTAAAGGAATCAGTCAGGAATTTTGTCACCTGAGTGGCATCACTAATATTAGCAACATCTGTTAAGCCTGGGTCACGGAAGGAACGGGCATCAAGAACGAAGGTGGCTGCATCACTACCAAAGGTGTTGTAACGGTAGAGTTTGCGTTCCTCTGCGGTGCTGCTGTCTCCTGTTGCCCCATAGAATTGGTCACTAATGGGGTTGTATTCTTGGAAGGCTTGCAGACCGTTTTCATAAACCGCACTATCATTGGTGAGATTTGCATCGGCAACAATTTGACCGCGAATTTCACCACCTGGATTAGTAGTGGTATGAATGTTGAAGTAGAGGTTAGTATCTGCCCCAGATTTAACGGTTTCAAAGCTATTGAGTAAGGTAGAGGTCAAGCCATCAACACTATCCCAGCGACCAGTGAAGGTGACAGAACCATCTTGATTGATAGTGGATTTGAACTCCTGATCATTCTTTTTCGGATCAAAGACAATGCTACCATTAGCACCTCTGGCTGCGCGGTGAATGTGCATTCCTGTGACATCATCGGCAGTTGTGGCTGTTTGGGGGGCAATTTCTAAGAATGTGCCAAAGTCTAAGCCCTTAACCGTCAAGCTATAATCTATATATTCGTTGGCATGAGATACTTCTAGACTAGCTGTTCCTGTGGCTTCGGTGGTGACGTTTTGCAGTTCTTGATCACCTGTGAGGGTAGCATTGTAATTTGTGGGAACTTTACCGCCAAAGTCGTTATATACTTCATGGTCATCAATGGTGGCGAAAATGGAGGTAGTAGCCCGTAAATCACCCAGGGTATTTTTACCGTATCTTTGACCGTAAACTTCTGCTTGTTTGGCACGATATTCATCTACAGTAATAGCTTGTTCTTTCTCTGTGCCATCAGGGTTTTTGACTGCGGGTGAAGCTGCATCTGCATAGATAGTATCACCCAATTCCACAAAGAATTTCAGGTTAGCATCATCAGCATTGCTAACGGCTGGATAGGGGGCAAGTTCGCCGCGCCAATCTCCAGAAACACCGAATTTCAAGCCAGTTTTATTACCTAATGTAGCTGCTGTGCTAAATTTACCAATGCTGGTTGCCCCTGCGGCATCAATAACACGATAGAAGTAATCTGTATTTGGGGTTAGTCCTGTGACATCAACTTTTACAGGTTGGAGAGGATTACTAACTGTGGCAGTTTTTGAACCAGCAATTACACTAAAATCAGCTTTAGTGGAATATTCAAATTTAACTTCACCAGTAAATTGGCTACGAGTCCATAATACTGTGGATGTTTGAGTAGTGTCTCCACTGGCAACTCCATTCAATAAAGAATTAGGTTGAGGAGTGCGGGGATTATAGGTGGTGGTGTCTATTTGCAGGGGTGTGGGGAAAGCATTGGCGATATTTTCCCAAGGTACTAATTTAAAGTTGCTGCTGATGTTCTCATCATCAACAATGGTGGCGGGGTCATTTGCACCGTCTTGGGTGATAAATACACCATAAGGGAAATTGGGACCCAAGGGCAGATTAATAACATCCGCACCGTCGGATTCTTGAACGCTGTCAATTCCGCCATTGTTCCCAACTCCAAATCTACCTAAAAAGTCGTTGTTGCCTTCACGGGTATATACTGCAAAGGTGTTATCGCCTTGACTGGATGCTAACAGGTAGCCTGTGCCGTTTTTACCGTAATAAATGGTTAAGCCTTCAACATCATTGGTGAGGTTTTTGCCTCCCTCAGCTTTGACTTTCTCGATTAATGTTCCCGTTGAACCACCATTGGGTTCAGCGTTGAATTTCCAAATCCCTACATCTTCTTGACCAATGTACAGAAATCCTGTTTCTTGGTCTGCTACCATACCTTCTGTTTGCGGTGTAGCGTCTGCTATGGTTGACGAAGGAATGGTGAACTCCCGTACACGCTCATAACCTATTGTGCCATTGCCTTTGTCTACTAATTTGAGTTGAGCTATATCTCCAGTTTGACGACGGCTGGCAAAGGCATAGTAATCGTTGGTAACAGGGCTGCGGTATAGTCCTAAGCCATAGGCACTTTTGCTAGATGCAGAATAACTGGGTGCAAAGGGTAAACCTTGGAAAATTGCGGCACTACTACTATCGGTAATATTTTCTAAATAATTACCATTAGCACTGCTGGGGTTAATTTTGAAGATTGCTAGTTTATCATTATTGCGATCGCTCGCTACGGCAATATCAATCTTTTGTCCACTTAATGTAAATCCATATTGCAAATCAACGTTGTTGTAACGAATATCTGGATTACTAGGATTAATGGTCTGCAACAAGTTTCCAGCTAAATCATAAATCCGCAAACCGCCATTTTTGACGCTGGTTACAACTAGACTCTTGCTAGAATCTGTGGCATTAACATAAATTGCTGGATCATCAGCATCGGCTCTTTGACTAAATGGTAAACTGTCATCATCTAAAAGCGCGGGACGGGTTTCTAGAATGGGAGTAGCAGTGGGAACTAAATCTGCACTCAAGGTGAGGATTTGGGTAAATTGGGTGGTGCTGAAGTTGTTATCACTCACCAAAACAATGGATTGTGTACCATCTGCCAATTTGGGACCAAAAGTCAGACCTTCAATATTATCTGTACCTGTGGGATGATTGCCGTCACTATTGGGCAAATTCAGAGAATCAAGATTTAATAACAGACGTTTTTGAGTAGGTTGAATTGCCGCTAGTTGGTCAGCAGAGAGACTACTCAAAGAATCAACTGTATTGATATCTGTTGCCCCTTGGAGGGTGATTTCATAGATTTTGATCGTGTTTCCTTGTCCAACAGCAAAGGAGCGTTCTAGAGCCAATAAAGTGCCACGATTATCAATTGCTAATAAATCTACCAAACCATTATCAGCTGCAGTTCCACCTGTAGGAGCTTTAGCAATAGGGTCAGTAATGTACAGATATTCTTTCTCTGGTTGTCCTGTCACCAAATTGTATTGAATAATCCGAGAACGGCTGCTGGTGGTAGTTGTAGAAATTGCACCATCTTGAAATAGGGCGCTTTCTGTCGCAGTGAATAGGGTTTTTTGGTCAGGTGTAATGGTTAAGCTTTCAAATGCTAAGTTATTACGCACCCCTGAAGTTTGGGTATCACCTGTATCAACAACATTATTGTTGTTAGTATCTTGAACTACTGGATTAAATTTCTTAGGTACTGCTAAAGAACGAATTTCCTGTCCTGTAGTCAGATTAAACTCTTTAATGAAGGGATTGGTGACGCGACTTGCACCTAAATCTGGTCTCACTTCCCCTTCTGAGGAGATTAAAACTGTACCATTGCTGGTTAAAGCAATACCTTCTGGATCTAAGCTATTAGTTGCAAAAGGATTACCATTAATATCCTTGAGTTGGACAACGTTGGTAAAAGTTACCGCATTAGTAACAGGGTCAAGAGTGAAGGTATAAAAACGGGCATTAGATGAGCGATCGTCAGAAATGGCATAATAGAGATTATTCACCGCATCATAAGTTACACTGGACAATCCACCCAAGGCAACTTGTTGACCATTTACTGTTCCCGCAGCACCAGAGGGAACAAAACCGGTATTGAAAATAGTTTGTCCTTTAAATCCCGCACTAACAGCCGTTTTTCCTGCTTCTGTTACACCAACTTGCACATCTGCAAATACTAACCGATGGTCAGAACTAGGGAAACCACCAGGAAGACTAGAGTTAAAAGTTCCTACTAATGGGAAATTTGCATCTGTATTGCTAGGCCAATACACTTCTGATTTACTAATTTGTAAGTCAGAGGAGGGAAGTACATAGTCTGTTCTCAGATTTCCTGGTGCGGCATCATTAAAGTCTGCGGTGTCGAAAGCTGGATTACCGTTATGATTGTTATTTGCCTGACCTTGTGAAGTTGCCTGTTGAGGAGCGCCTAAACTGGTGGGAATAACATTTGTATTAATACTGGGATTTAGTAACAGTTGACGAATGGCATTGTTATAACTATCACCATCTAAAGGATCAGCATTTTGATCACCCATGATGACAAAGCTTGAACCAGCAGCAAGATTACCCTTTTTACCGCCATCATCGTAGATGTAATCGCCTTTACCTGGGGTAATATAATCTGCCCAAAAGCGGATTTCATCACTATTGCGCTTACCGTTGCGGTCTTCAGTTCCGTCAAAGGTAGGTGGTGTGGGGTGATTCACAAGAACATGAACTGTTTCCCCATTTACTGTAATTGGTACATCCCAATGACTTTTAGAAGATAAGCGGAGAACGTTAATTTCTTCAGGTGAATAAAAACCGTTTAAGTTCTCATTGACTGGAGTTCCTGCATTGTCTACAGTTGGGTCATTTGTTAACAAATTTCCTGGCATATCCTTCCACAGAAAATTTTGGAAGGTGCGGACGTTAGCTGTATCAATAGGATATTTAGAAAGCAACAACATTCCAAACTGACCAGGGAAGTTCCCAAAGCCAAAAGCATCATCACCGTATCCGGTTGTGCCTGGAGTTGTAACTGTTGTACCATTATTATTTAAGTCAAAACCGGAAGCAATTCCAGTATTACTAGGAGCAATATAAAAGTAGGGATAATTAATTGGTGTCGCACCATTTTGACTGATTTGCAGATATTTTTCTCGAAAAAGATTTACTGCTGCGGGGGAATAGTCAAATTCGTTAATTAGTAATACATCTGGGTTGTTGCGTTGAATAATTTCCGCAACTGTTTTTGCTTGAGCGTTGTTAGGGGTAGATAAATCAGTTACTAACTGACCGTCAGCGTTGCGATTGAGGGACGCATTAAATTGGGAAAAGCGGACTGTAGTAAGTACCATATTTTTTATACAGATTTAGCTTAAACAAAGATAATCTGGTTACAGAAAATTGCAGATAATGGCATCCAGAATATCAGTCAAAAGTTAAGATACTATTGTCTATAGTTCAGATTTATTTAAGTGCTGATTAAGCTTACGGTTTATATCCCCGACTTCTTAGAGAAGTCGGGGATATTTTAGTCTTGAGTAAAAAAGGCCTTTCTCAATTACAGGGTGTCTATTCTCATTATTATTGAGAATTTTATCAATAATTCAACGAGTTTTGGTGATTTCAGCTAGGGGGCTTGACAGTGTTCCGAGTTTTGGGTATGCTATTGGTATTAGTGGAAAAGTGTGCGCCCATATATATAGGGTTTTCATTTATCAAGATTATAATTTTCAAATTAATTGTCTGAATCAGGATTTACAGGATTAAAGGATGTAGAGGATTTTGGTTTCTGTTTTCGCAACTGCTAACATTCAAACATCTATAGTTTTATCTGAATCGCTTTTAGAATAATTAATATTCCCGTTTAAGTCAGCTTCTCCAAGATGATTTTTACCTGTTTTATCAAAAACTTCTAAATGCGGGGTACTCTTATGTAAATTATCTACATACCAATATCTACCTGTAGTAAATTCAATATAAATGGATCTTCCCTGACATATAAGTCCTGTTTTTCTAAATCTTGTTATATCTCGTAAAATTGTTTGTTCATCTCTTATTTTTTCTCCACTATCTAAAGAATATTCTAATTTGCTTATATTAAGTTTCTCTTCTAACCAACATTCCAATGCTAATTTACTATCTATAGCATCTAAACATATTAAATTTATTTCATCATTGTTTTTAATAATGGTAATTAAACAAATATTTTTGATATCAGGATGCGCCATTCTAAAACTAGAATTTGGAAAATTAATTAGTAAATATTCACTGTCAGGATTTTGTAATTTTCTTTCTGTAACTTCAGCTAATGAAGTATCACTAACATTTTTATAATTATCATCACTAATTAAACAATCAAATAAATCTTCTGAAGAATGTAGTTTTTCAGTGCGCCATTCTTGAGGACTTGATTTATTAAAAACTATGTTTATAAACTCTCTTTTCAAAGATATGTCTTTAAGTTGATTAAGACTGGCAGGAAAATTAGAATCTCTAATTGCTTCATAAATTTTAATTCTATCACTTTCTTCTTTGTAAAGCTTCTTTTTTTGAATTTTTTCCTTAATTAACCCAAGAATATCAGTGAACATTTTCACTGCATCTCGAAATTCTACTTCGTTAAGATACTGACCCTCTAGAGACACCTCATTAATAAATATTTCCATTTCTTACATCCCAAAAAGTCTTTCAAAAT
Source organism: Dolichospermum sp. UHCC 0259 (assembly GCF_009711935.1). Lineage (GTDB taxonomy): Bacteria > Cyanobacteriota > Cyanobacteriia > Cyanobacteriales > Nostocaceae > Dolichospermum. The sequence goes on from NZ_VIKX01000107.1 coordinate 35,234, forward strand.
CTTTATCCATTTGGTCAAAAAATCCTTCTGGCCATTCTTCAATTCCCCCATTAGGTTGTACGGGAATTTGCACAACTGGCTGTTCTGGATTTTGTTGAAAATATAATATACTTAATTCTTCATGAGTAATAATATCATCAAGAACAGCGATTCGCAAGGCATTTAAAATATGATCACTATGGGATTCAATAAAAACTTGTACACCACAACTACTCACTTTCGCTAAAAATTTAGCTAGTCGTGATTGTGCTTTTGGGTGTAAATGTGCTTCTGGGTTTTCAACTATTAATAGTTCTCCTTCTTTTGCAATCAAACCTGAAACAACAATAGGTAAAATGTAACTATATCCAAATCCGACATTAGCTGGTTTAAATCGATCTTTTGATGTGCTAGTATTAAATAAAAGTTCGAGTATATTACTTTCAGAACTGGGAACTTCAACTTTTGCACCATTAAATATTTCGTTCAGCCATTCTTCTGTTTGGGTAGCTAGTGTTTTTGCATCTTCACCTAAACATAGTTTATCATTTACTAAATCATCTCTTTTTTTATAGAGTAAGTTAACTGTAAATTCACCTTTTGCACCAACGTTAGGAAATTTGTTGATGGTAGATTTTAAATAATATTCTTGAGGTCCTAAACGGTCTGCGGAGATATAATGAATGTGATGGAAGTTTAAAGATTTACGTAATAACATTCGACTTATATCTTGAAGTTTTTTCCAAATAGGAAATGGACTAATAGGTGTTAAGTCATTTAGAATAGAAATATCACTCTTTAGTTTCTCTTCTGAGTTATTTTCATCAAAACTTGAGATATTATAATCAAATACGTTTTCTTTTAAAGACTCATCATATCTAGATATAAAAGAGGCATCAACATCATAATATGAACTATAATCTAGATATTTATACTCGTCATCTAATTTTATTCTACCAAGAAAAATAATTTCCACTATTTTCGCTACCATATCATCATCTAAATTTTCATTTAAAGAGTATTCAATATTTCCCCGTAAGTTCAAAAGATTGGCATAATTAGCATTAATATAATATTTGAATTTTATATTATCATTTCTTGAGTTATTTCTATTTCTAACATCATTAAAACTATTTAAACTTACACAACTACCATTCAACAAAATTTGATCAGTATTTTCATTATGATCAATAGATTGTCGCATTAATAGCAAAGACTGAAGCAAGGTTGATTTACCACATCCATTTATTCCTGTAAGTAGTGTTAATTGTCCTAATGGAAAAGTTGTTCTTTCCTTAAAACATTTAAAGTTTTCTAATTCAATTTGAGTTAGCATATCTATACATTCCCTAAAATTTCTTGTGCGAGTTTAAATCTGATAATAACTTTCTTCTTGCTGTTTGTCGCATATTTTACTGCATCAATATATTCTGGATTTTCTAGCAATTTGTCAAAATTATCTTGAATAGATTTTTTATTATCTTCCAAAAACTTATTGTTATTTACAGAGAAAAAATGGGAAACAGATTCAAAAATAGCAATATTTATTCTTCCTCTGCTTTTTCCTGCGGGTAAACGGAAATTTTTATTACCAAAAAACTCAAAAGTCAAATTCATAACTCTCTTGAAATCATTTTTTAAAGCATCTATTTCTTCATTTGGCATCAAATTAATCTTTTTCATGGCATTTTCTACGAAATCACTTAAATCATTCTGATAATCTTGTTCATAATCAAAAATTCTAAACGCTAAATAGCGCAAAATAACTTCTCTATCTTTCATTCTTGTAGCAGATATTCCATAATCAATAGCTTTTTGGAAATAATCTGTTTCTGATAATTCTTTGATAAGTTTAGTAGATTTTCCTGAAAATATACAATTTCTAACTTCTTGACGTTCAAGTTTTGTACCACCAGTATTGATTCTATTAAAAATATCATAAACAACCTTGGCTGGTACAGAAGGTCTTATCACGTATGTATTAAGTTTTTTATCTTCTATTCTGGCTTCATAATTACCTGATAGTTTTTTTAGTTCTGAAAAATTATATCCATTTAAGTTAGTTAAAGCTTCCAAGCCTTCTAGTTTAAATTCATCATTTACAAACTCATGTAAAGTTGATGTTCTTTGTAAACCATCAACAATAATATACTTACCTTCTACAGTCTGATTAACATACCAAGGCGGTAAGGGAAAGTTAAGGATAACGGATTCAATAAATTGACTTTTTTGCTTTGTTTTCCAAACTAGATTACGTTGAAAATCAGGATCAATAATCAATTTACCATTATCATATTTTCTCATTAACTCGAAAACTGTTTGCGGTTCTTCTCTAATATCAATATCTGCTTTAGTTGGATCATAAGGATATAAACCTCCACTATCACCTCTATCCTCTTCAGCAGTATCTTCATCTTTCTCAATGACATCGCTATCTTGTAATTGATCATCCATATTTTTTACTCCTTTTCTTTTCTAAAGTGCCTAACAGTTTAATTATGACATCTTCGAGAAGAATAGAATTGGTTATAGCTACTTATGACGAAGTTATTAGATAGCGACTTTCATTTATTCCCCCTTCAAAAACTCCAAATACCCTTTACTCAATTCTTCCACAGACAAATCATAAAACTGTTTACCGTGTTCTGGAGTCGCTAAATCTGGATTTGAACCCATGCGACCATCTGGATAACGAGAACGAAAATCAACGGAACTATAAATTTTATGTCCACCAGCAACTTCTGGAGAAAGATATGCTTTTTTAATTGCTTCTGGATAAATATATTGAGTAACAGCTACTTCGCTAGGCGTAGCATGAGAACCTTCTTGATCACCATACAATTCTTTGGCAAGTTTGTACACTGAACTACCCATAAACCAATTACCAATTTGACATTGCACTTTGGCGGAATTGGGAATTTGTAAATCTTCTAAATGAGCGTAAGTTTCGGAAAAAGCTGCTTTGAGGGTAGCGATATTTCCCCCATGTCCATTAATAAAATAGAATTTGGTAAACCCAGCTTTGACTAAACAGGTTAAATAATCTTTTACTACTAAAATTAAGGTGCTGGGACGTAAACTAATTGTGCCGGGAAAGGCTGTATGATGTAATGCCATACCGACATTAATTGTTGGCGCTACCATTGCTTGGGTTGCTTCACCAACACCTTTGGATATGGATTCTGCACAAATCGCATCAGTCCCAATTAATCCTGTTGGTCCATGTTGTTCTGTTGAACCAATGGGTAAAATAATTCCTTGAGATTTTTGTAGATAAGTTTCAACTTCCGGCCAAGTGCTTAAATGTAAGAGCATTTTTTTTAGAGGAGTCAGGAGTCAGGAGTCAGGAGTCAGGAGTCAGGAGAAAGAAAGAAGGAGGAGAACAAAAGAAGGAAGGAAGAGAAAGAAAATCAACCAATCACCAATCACCAATTACCAATTACCAATTACCAATTACCCAACAATTTCCCACCAACCGAAAGCGGGACCGATAAAGCGGATGATTATCCAGGCAACTACCATAGATCCAATACCAATCCATGCACCACGAGTGGTGATAGCGACAAATTGTGAGGCTTGGGTTTTTGTGATGGGAACCCAAGGTAATATTTTTGTAGTGTCTTGTCCGTAGTCTTCTCCGAGTGAGTTTTTACGGCGTTTTGCTTCACCCATAATTCGATAATTTAGTTTGTTTTTGAGTTTATTTTAAATTCTAATAGAAATTCGGCAGGGAAATTAATTAACCAGAATCATCTTCATTATTAGCAGAAAACAGACTAGGATCAAGATAGTTCAAACGGGCTAGGGGACTAAGGGAGGAAAGGATTTGTACACCGTAGCTGCGGTTAACGACACGACTGTCGAGTAATGCTACTATACCTTGATTTTCGCGGACGGGTGCGATCGCTCTTTGTAATTCATTCATGGCTGTGGGCAGTAAGTATAGCCGAAACCAGTCCTGGTGCGATCGCTTATAATGAGCTACTCTACCAGCTACCAAGGGATTTTCCAAGGATGGTAAAGGTAAAGTTGCAATAATTAACAATCGGGGTGATGGTAAAACACTTTGATTTTCTCGCCAAAATTCCCAACCAGTAATCAAAATCCCATTTTCATCTAAACAAGTTTTTTCCACCTGTACCCGTGAACCAAATTCCGAAGCCAAAATCGCTCCCACTCTGGCTTTTAGGGGTACATCTCCAATTAATATTACTGTCATTCCTGGTGCGGTTGCACTCAAACATACCAAGGTGCGAACTTGATGAATTAAAGCTGGTTGAAATTCCGGTGTATTTGGTAAAGGTAACTTATAGGGAACATAAAGTTGAATTGCTTCTCCTTGACTATCGGCAGCAAATTTCAAGCAAGTAACATCTTCTAAACCTAAGCGTTGACGGAAAAGAGGTGCTTCTGTTTCCGGTTCTAAAGCGCTACCAATTAATACTACAGGTTGACGTTGCCAAATTGGAGCGAGGATTTTATCTAATTCCAGGGGAGCATAATGTAGGGAAAATAATCCTTGACGACGAGAAATTGTCGCCCAAAATAAGGTAGGGGCAGAAGAATCTTCAAAATGGGGGAATTGCTGCCAAAATTTTCGCCAAGCATCGGGAAGATGATTTTTATCTAAAGCTAAATATAAATCTTGTAAAATATCAATTTCTGGCTGAGAAATCAGATAACAGTGATAGGGATTTTCGGGGTGCTGAAATAATTTATATGTTAGTTCTACCCTCACTTCCCGAATTAAATCCGCTTCATAAGGATAAGCCAGCATTAATTGATCCCAATCATGGGTTTCAATGCTTTGAGTAAGCTGAGAACGTACCCAATCTTCTAAATCGTCAACGCCATCAATAATTGTGGGAATATTCGCCGGAAATGGATTATTATCAGCAAATTGTCCCCTTAACCAAGCTTCAGGAGAAGTCAACAGTAAACCCTGAAAATCAGGACTTGGCCAAAAGTCGCCGGTTCTAATGGGTTTATTCGCTGGTAGCCATTGTTGGAGTCGGGGAATTTCTACCTTTAACAACCGTTGCTGGACAGTTTCCGAAGCGACAATAATTACAGAACCGTGCCACATTAAAGCAGAAGCGATAAAACTGGTGCGATATCGTCCTTGATGTCCACAAACTGCACCTACTTGGATTAAAGCACTACGTCCTAATCGCAAAGCACGTGCCACCAACCTAGCCATAGTCAAATGATGCGGCCAGGAAGGGAAACCTGCTTGCGATCGCAAGAAGTTATGTAATGATAAATGAACTTCAGCCTCAATCACGCGCTTTTAATTCCATAACAAGTTTTTTTGTTGTCAGTTGTCAGTTGTTCGTTGTTTTATCTTTACCAATCACCAATGACCAATCACCCATACTCCTAAATTATGCCAACTTATCCAGGAATTTCCAGCGAAGCCTTCAGACATCCATTAGATAGTCAAGCAGAACAAGCTTTACGCAGTTTACCCGGCTTTGATTTAATCGCCCGTAAATTCGTAGAATTTGTTTATGAACGACCCCAGCTTGTCTACTTAATGGGTAACTCCATTCAAGTCGGACCCCGCCAATATTCTACTATTTACCAGATATTCCGGGAATGTGTCCGAGATTTGGACATCAGCGGCGAACCGGGCTTGTTTATCGCTCAAAACGCCCAAGTTAATAGTTATGCTTTAGGACAAGAACATCCTTATATCGTCGTCAACACTGGGTTACTAGATTTACTCAATGAAACCGAACTACGGACAGTCTTAGCTCATGAACTGGGACATATTAAATGTGGTCATACTATTTTAATTCAAATGGCGATATGGGCGATGAATGCCGCTGAAGCCATTGGCGAATTAACCTTCGGTTTAGGTAATATTGTCAGTCAAGGCTTGATTTATGCCTTTTTTGAGTGGCGACGCAAAGCTGAACTATCCGCAGATAGAGCGGCTTTATTAGTCATGGATGATTTAAACCCAGTCATGTCATCTATGATGAAACTCTCTGGAGGTAGTCATAAATATGCCCATGAATGTAGTTTACAAGAATTTATTCAGCAGTCAGAAAAATATCAAGCACTAGATGATGATGGGTTAAATCAAGTATATAAATTTCTCTTATACAATGGCGCACAAGGAATGATGCTGAGTCATCCTTTCCCCGTAGAAAGATTGCATTATTTACGCAGTTGGGCAGTATCAGAAGAATATCAACAAATCAAAAAAGGTAATTATCAACGTACTGCTGACGGTTCAGTAAATGTTACACCAGAAACACCAGATCATGAAGCCGAAAAACTCAGAAAAGAAATTGAAAAATTACAAACAGAAATTAACAAAATGAGAAAATCTGATTAGTGAAATACAATCAGCAAATTGTAAAACCTGTAGGGGCGGGGTTTCCCCGCCCTCAATTGTATTGCTATAGCGACAGCGTAACGCACCCTGATCTTAAAGTGAAAAATACATACCAAACCCTATTTATTTACTTTCCACTATATTCCAAAAATAACCATCAGGAGCAACAAAAGAAAAACTCTTTTCTGCAAACTCATTAATCATAATTTCCGTAATTTGTTGAGCGGCACTTTCTCGAACTCGTTGCCAATAAATCTCTATTTCCCGGACTCTGTAAGTATAAAGACACATTCCTAAACATCCTGGTTGGGAATCTGTAAAACATGATGGCAAATTCATATTTTCTGGAAAACGAATAATATAAAGTCTCCCACTTCGCGCTGCCATAAAATCAGTTGCAGACGAACAAGGATCATCAAAAGCTGTAACGATAAATTTTTCTCCTGGGTTCAGATCAAAAAATTCTCTTCCTGCTAAAGATGATTCATAACTTGTTTCTACATCATCACGAACACGCAATAAACCTAAAACTTCTTCATAGAATTTGAGAATTTCTTTACTATCATCTTGGACAACTATACCCACATGAGTAAACTGACTAGTTTTTAAAGGTGCATAATCATTAATCTGTCCATAATTAGGAACATCATAACCAAAACGTTGAAATAAAACTTGTCGGCTGAATGGTTGAAGTAATAGCATTTCTCTTACCCCCACCAACGGTTCTACAAAAGGAAGATTTTTTTGATCTTTGTTATAAATTACTTCCCAGTGAGTTTGAGTGTAAAGAATGTTTTCACCAATTGATTTTGCTGCTTCCGCATGATTTAAAATACCTAATATATCAGCAGTTAAGGTAGTAGCCCAACGATTACCTTTGCTTTTCATGGAACTTACACCTAACCCTGTAGATGTAGGATTTTGCCAAATCATTAACCGAATTAATCCATGATCTGCATTTTGATGATAAAGTCGAATAGTCTGTAAAGGTGAATTTACCCGATATAGTTGATAAGCTATAGTTGGGGTTAATTCTCCTATTTCTCCAATCCGATAACCAAATTGTTGCCAATATTGAATTGCAGAAATAGCATCTGTGACACCAATACAGATTTCATAGATACTGCTAATTGTTGAATTCATAATTTATTTAGGTGGAAAATTTATGGTAAAAAGGAATAATTCGGTTAAATCCATGTCCGCAAATGGAGGAAGTTATGAAGCTAAGATAGCAGAAATTGAAACTATTATTACTCGCATTGAGAGTGGTGAATTAGAATTAGCCGATGTCTTTACGGAATTTGCAACTGCGGTTGAGCATTTACAAGAATGTGACCGTTTTTTACAGCAGCGACAACAGCAGGTAAATTTGTTGATTGAAACTTTGCAAGATGATGATAGTGGTTCTTAGTTGGGGATAATATTAATCATGGAATTAAAAGTTTTCAGTTTAGAGGATTTACTGACTCAATCACAAACCCAGGAATGTTCTGATCTTCATTTATCTATTGGCAAAGTTCCCTATTTACGAATTAAAGGCAGATTAGAATCTAGTCAATATCCTATCATAGAATAATTGAACGCAGATAAACGCGGATAAACACAGATAAAAAGGGATGAATTAATGGATTTTATAATTTTGTGCAGTCTCACGTAAAATTAATATAATTCGTGAGACTATTTGTTAATTAATAACTACATCCTACAAATCTTTTTGGGGAATCGGTTCGTGAAACTCGATCATCAATTGCATAGTTTCCACTTCTAAATCACGTAAATCCTGATTTAGATATATAGCACCTTGAGAACCAAACCAACGGTCAAAAATTGCCACGTATTTGGGGTTATTGTTGACAAATCCTTGCATAAACTTGACGAGGGAATAATTCACTGAATTGAGGAATTTAGAGTTATTCTCAGGAACCATGCAAGCAATTCCTTCTCGTGAATAGGGACGAGGAGGTACAATCGCAAAACTATCTTTATTTTTTGCTGTTTGTAACCATCCCTCTAAAAGAATGCTGTCGGATGCAAAAGCGTCTATTTTACCCTGTTCCAAAGCCGCAAATCCTTCTGGTCTAGTCTTCAAATATACAAGCTTTGCTTGAGGTTGTATTCGCTTGATTGCTTGTTCGTTTGTAGTTCCAGCTAATACACCCACACGCTTATTAATGAGGGATTCTGGTGAACCTAAATCAGTTGCCTTTTTAATTAAGATTTGTGTCCCTGTGACACCATAACTAATGGAAAAATCAACTTTTTTATCTCGTTCCCAAGTAAAACTACTGGCATCACAGACAATATCAACTTGGCGGTTAATAATTTTGGGAATCCTTTCTGCTGGGTTAACTGCAACTAATTTAAGTGTAATTTTTTTGCCTAATTCTTTTTCTAATTGCTGTCGGATTAAAGTTAGCATATCCACAGAATAACCAGTCAACTTTCCTTGACTGTCAGCGTAGGCAAATGGTAAAGCATCCCTACTCGTACCAGCAGTTAATACTCCTGTCCGTGCTACCTTTTCCATCACTGTTTCTGCTCCAGCAACACCGGGCATTAATCCTGATAATATCAAACCGAAGATCACAGGGGCAATATTTTTATATATCTTCGACTTAGTGAAAGCAGGTAAATGGGAGAGATTTATTTTGGTACTTACAAACATATTAATCTTTGGGAATCCATAGAATCAAAATGAATAAATTATCTCTATTAATGATCAAGTTAACAGTTCTAGAAATGATTCTTCACATTAGACCCTGTACAAAATCATGAAACCAATTAATTTATCCGTATTTATCTGCGGTCACTTATTATTGAAATCTTATTTTATACAGATTCACATTAATTTGGGATTGTATAGTTCTTAACATTTTAGTATTTATTTAGAGTTGAGCGATCGCACTCCTTTACATTCCTCTAGTTTATCTCATGGGAACTGACAAGTCAGGCGGAAAGTGGGTTGTTTCTACGCAATCTCTTATGCTTATTTTGTTGCAGATGTCAAGTATATAACCAAATTAGATGAGTTTTCCCTGTCAGAGACAGGGAACAAGGAATTAAGAAACTTCGATCTTTTCCTTACCCGCATTCAAAGCTACAACATCCTGCAACCTCGAAAGCACAAAAGACTTCTCCAAATAAGACAACAAACCGCCGGCTTTTGGACCCTTTTCTTTATTCAAGAAAGATAGATACAAAGCCTTAAAAGCAATTGGTTGTTGAATCCCTAACTCCTTAGTAGTCGAGAAAATGATAGTTTGTAATTCCTCAGCTTCCCAATTAGGAATATCTTGCAAATTCTCCATCAACTTTTGCAAATAAGCAACCTGTTCAGCGTTCAAATCATTAGCTTTATCAGGAACTTGTTCCAAATACAAAACTAACTTTTCTTCCTCATCTGCATAATCTTGTAACCACAATTGTGCAGCAGCGATTCTTTGATTAATAATTTCTTGATCATACTCAGTTAAAGGCTGTGGACTACGTTGGGCAACCTCATCCTGAATATTTAAACGCGGAACTTGCAACAGAGAAATCAACGTACTAAAATCAAAAGGTTGGAAAGTTTTAACTTCATCCCCTAGCTGCGCGTACAATAACGGCATTAATTCCTCCGTTAATTCAGGAGATTTAGAATACTTGTTAATTAAAGTATCGTAATCTCTAAATAAACGAGTAGTAGTTTCATAATTTGGCGCAAAATTAATTACAGTTCTTGGCTGAGTCCGCAACATTAAAAAGCGCAATAATTCCGGTGGAAGTAAAGCCGCAATTTCTTCAGCACTCGAACCCACACCCTTAGAAGAACTCATTTTTGTTCCATTCACCAGAATAAATTCATAGGGAGAATGGAAAGGAGGTTGCTTTTGTAAAACCTTGCGACTAATAGCATTAGCAACATCACGAGAACCACCTTTTTGAGAGTGATCTTTCCCAGCCATTTCAATAGTTACACCCAACACATCCCACTTAGCTACCCATTCAACTTTCCAAGGTAATTTACCATTACCATTAAAAGGAGAAACCCAACCAGAATGTCCACAACCTTTTGTATAGTCAGTTGCATCAGGTTTGCAGGTGTAAAATACTTCTGAACCGTTATAATCTGTCGTGACAGTTGTGGCAATCTTACCGCAATTTTCACAAATAACTTGAAAAGGATACCAATTACTTGGACGGTCAGCTTTGCTTACTTCCTTATAAGCTTCTCTCACCAAATGGGCATTTTTTAAGAAAGTGTCAATATAGGAATTAAGTTTTCCAGAACGATATAAATCGCGGAGAAAATAAGTTTCTGGTTTAATTCCTAAATACTCAAAAACTTCAAAAAATTCCCCAATGAAATATTTAGCATAATCACTAGCCTCATCACCAGGGGAAGGTACATTACACAGAGGAAAACCCAAATAAGGAGAAAATTTTTCCTGATCTAAGTATTTTGGAACTGTATCCAGTGCGTCATAGTCATCCACACCATACAAGAACTTGACAGGCTTACCTGCGTGTTTCAATGCCCGGTAAATCACATCATGGATAACCACACCCCGCAAAGACCCAACGTGGACCCGTCCTGATGGAGTCTTAGAATCATTAACTACCTGGTAGCCTACTGCATCAGCAGCAATTTTATCAGCCCAAAACATTTGCTATCTATTTATTTTTTCACAATCTATCCATTTTAGCTTTTGTCATGGAGAATATTCTCATTGTTGACTAAGTTCAATAATATTGCGATCTGGATCTTTAATAAAAATCGCCGCGCGACCAGAAGCACTAGCCTGAAAAGGATAATTTTTAGCGATTAACTCATCTTTCGCTACCTGTAAATCAACCACAGCAAAAGCAATGTGAGGATTTTGCCCCCATTTTTCCTGTTGCTTATCGGTTGGTACAGTGGGCGCAACTATCAGATGAAGTTGATAATTACCGATTTGATACCAGATACCGGGATATTTGAGAGGGCGTTCTACTTTTTTTAGTCCTAATACCTGACTATAAAAATATTCAGCCCGTTCTAAATCAGTCACTAGAACAGCAGTATGAAGACTCTGTATAATTTGCATTTTTTTGTTTTGTTAGAAATATAGCACAGTTTTATTTGTAAAAATATGACTTAATTTAGAAGGCTGGTATCCTGATTAAAATCATTTAAGTAAAAAAATTAATTTTTTCTTCATGATTACTCCAAAGTACCACAAATGCTCAGAAAACCACACCTCAGATAGATTCATGTATCATCCCCGTAGTTTTTATTACATAAAAATTGATAATTCTAATACTTCCCTTTCAAATAAAAAAATGTATATTGTTCAAATCTAGCACAGTAGGAAACATCAAGGCAGAAACAAGGTAACGGTGAAAGATAAATTTACTTCTTTCTACCCTTGTCGTGTAAGAATTTCATCTTGATGTTTCTCTTTTTTAATAATTTGTAAATCGTTGATTTTTATAAAAAATTATCTGCTTAATTATTCTTAAATCCAGTAATTTATAGTTAAATCAAGCATCAATTTTACATAAAACTCCCATACAATAAAAAGAGCAGGACTTACGCAATTGGCACATTGGTAAGGTGTGGTTCGACAAGCTCACCAACCACGTCAGATATCAAAAATCTGTTTATTTGCAGGATTTACGCAGTCTGACGCACCCTACAACTCTTACGTAAGTCCTACAGATTTTTACTTTTTCTATGGCAAGCTGGTAGTCAGAGAGGTTATGGATTTAAAAAATGTCGTTTTTAGATATCAAGCTACCAATTCATGAAACTTTTCAAAGTACAGTTCAGGGAGAAGGATACTGGACTGGTTGCTTAGTAGACTTTATTCGCTTATCTGGTTGTCCTGTTGCTTGTCCTTGGTGTGATACGGGTTATGCTGACCCAAAAGCAAATTTACCCCGAACAGAACGTCCTATTGCTGAACTTTTAGCGGAAATAAAGTCTCCCAGAGTGGTAATAACTGGTGGAGAACCATTTATTCATAAGCATTTACCGGAATTAGTACAAGCTTTGTTAGTCGCAGGTAAGTGGGTTAGCATTGAAACATCAGGCTCTTTTTGGCAAGAAGTTTCTCCCGCAGCTTGGATTACTCTATCTCCTAAGGAACATCTTAACGCTAAATACCCAGTGCAAAGTCAGTTTTGGAGTCGGGCTAATGAAGTTAAAATAATCATAGAAACTGGGAGAGAAATTGATTTTTATGAAAAATATCTATCTACTCACCCTAATTTGCTTGTCTACTTACAACCTGAGTGGAATAGTTCGTCGAAATCACTACCGCTGATTTTGCAGATATTACAACAAAAACCTGACTATAGACTATCTTTACAAACACACAAGTATATCGGGGTACAATGACTAATCAGCAGTGGCTACTAGCTAAGGAATTCCGCTTTGAAGCAGCACATAAATTGCCTTACCATGATGGTAAATGTTCCCGGCTGCATGGACATAGTTGGCGTGGAGTTGTTTATGTAGCTGGTGATAGATTAGTAACAGAAGGTGCTAAACAGGGTATGGTTATGGATTATTCAGAAATTAAAAAATATCTCCAACCCTTGCTGGAGAATTATTTAGATCACTATTATTTGAATGAATCTCTGGGTTTAGAGTCACCAACGAGTGAGGCGATCGCTGCTTGGATTTATGATAAATTAGAACAAGCAGGATTAGCAGGGTTAACAGCAGTCAGAATTGATGAAACTTGTACTTCTATTTGTTTGTATTCTAAAAATCGTATATCTGGCTGGTTAAATTCTGGTGAAAGTATAAATTTACTTCACTGAATTTAATTTTGAAAACTCTTACCTGTGCGTGAAAATAATTCATATTTAAATAATTCAACGTCTATCACTCCTGCGCTCCAGCTTGTTTTAACATATTACAAATACCACGATAATTATTAAATTCGGCAATCATTAAGGCTGTATAACCCCCTTGATTTTTTAAATTGGCATCTGCCCCAGCTTGTAGTAGCATTGCCACTGCTTGACTATAACCTTCTGCTACAGCTAACATTAAAGCAGTTGCACCAGCAGGGTTTTGTAAGTTCACATTTGCCCCTTTTTCTAGTAATAATTGGCATATTTCGGGATGGTTTGCAGCTATGGCTTTGACTAAAGCGGTTTTACCATCATCCGCTAATTTATTAATATCTGCTCCATAATCAAGTAATAGTTTGACAGTTGGGAAATGTCCTTGGGATACTGCTAAGGTGAGCGCAACTTCGCCAAAGTTTTTCTTTTCCATATCTGCTCCTGCGGCTAGTAAAACTGCTACTATGTGGCTATATCCCTGGAATGCAGCTATTAGTAAGGGTGTATCTCCCAGATGGTTTCTAATTTGCACATCTGCACCTCGTTGGATTAATATTTTGACTACATCTATATATTCTTCGACAACGGCAAGATGTAAGGCTGTTTCACCTTCTTTATCTTGATGATTAATTTCCGCATCGGCATCTAATAAAGCGGTGATAATAGCAGTATTTCCCGTTGCTGTGGCTGCTAATAATGCTGTTCCATGATCAACGTTTTTGATGTTAACATCAGCACCAGATGATAACAACGCTTGGACTATTTCTAAATATCCTAAATCTGCGGCAATGATTAATCCTGTATCACCCTCTGGATTTTGGCTATTGACAATATTGCTATGATGTGATAAAGCTTTAACAACTGTTGGATGTTTGTGTTTTATGGCTAGTTTAAACGCGCTATCATTATCTTTGTCGGTAATGTTGATGTCAGCACCAGCAGCTAGTAAAATTTGCACAACCTTAAGATGACCTTTCAGTGCTGCTATCATTAATGCGGTACTACCATCATCGTTGGTAGCATTGACATTTGCTCCTTGAGAGACTAGCAATTTGACAACATCTATTTGATTAGCACTAGCAGCCAGCATTAAGGCTGTTAAATTATAGGTTTTTCTGGTTAAGTTAATGTTAGCACCAGCATCCAAGAGCGATCGCACAATTTCTGTATAACCTAAATTCGCCGCAAACATCAATGCTGTAGTCCCATTCATATCGCTGACATCCACCCTAGCACCATTGGACAGCAGCGTAAATACTCCCTGTATATCCCCAGTTTTCACAGCCTTCAACAACGAAGTATCTTGATTTTCTATCATTGGTTAGATCCTGTTTGAGTAGATGTGACTGATTCCAACTCCAGATTACACTTTGGCAAGATGGAAAAATTTCTCCGTAAGAAAAATCAATGTATGCTAAGTTTTATGAAGATTTAATAATCGGAAGTAAAAAATATGGTTTTTGAACTAACTCCAACAATCAGATTCTGGTTGAACTTCGCTCACCCAGTTACTATGTGGGTACTATTAGCACTTTCCTTGTATGCCGCGTATTTAGGATTACAAGTACAGCGTACCAGAAATGCTCAGGGAGAAGAAAAGAAAGAACTAATTAAAGGGCGTTATACCGTCAAACATCACCAAATTGGTTCTATTATGTTAGCTTTAATGGTGGCAGGTTCAATCGGTGGTATGGCTGTCACCTACATTAATAATGGTAAGTTGTTTGTCGGACCCCATCTATTAGCCGGATTAGGGATGACAGGTTTAATAGCTTTTTCCGCTTCTCTGTCTCCTTTCATGCAAAAAGGCGCAAATTGGGCGCGGATAACTCATATATTGTTAAATTTTGCTATTTTGGGGCTTTTCATCTGGCAAGCCCTCTCTGGTGTCGAAATTATCCAAAGAATCCTCACGAAAGCTTAGATTGTCAATTATCAGTAGGGGCGCAGGGCCTGCGCCCAGTTGTTAGTTGTTATATAACCAACCCTGGCGACTAGAAGTCGCGGCTATACAGACGAAACCCACCTGCGTGGGTTGGAAACCTTTTATTTCTCATTAGTCCACGTAGGTGGACTTTGTTTGTGTAGTAGCGACTTCTAAAACATCCTCTACGGAATTTCATCAGGATTAACACCGATAGATTTTAGATAAGCCGCTAATTTTTCTTTTTGCTGGCGCTCCTGGTCTGCTCTTTGTTGTTCCTCATCTGCCCTTCGCTGTTGCTCATCTGCTCTTTGCTGTTGCTCATCCGCTCGTTCATTGCCAGTCAACAACATCTCACCATCTCCAGTCCACCAACGTAACCAGGGTATTTCCGTATCTTGTTGAATCCCCAACTCCACTCCCATAGGTGAAATTGGAAAATGCCCTCGTTCATTAGCTGGCATTTTCTCATACTTGCCATCTACAAGATGATAGACCTCAACCGATGATTTTTCTACCTCGTAGATAGCATAAAAAGGAATCCTAATTGCCTGTTCATATACCCAGAATTTACCAGCTTTCTTTGGTTCTCCAGTTTGTTCATCAATATCATATAATGATGTTCTGTCTCTTTCTTCTGAACCATCACCAGAGACAAATTCAATGGCAATTAATGGAGCAACAATTTCCTTCCACATTACATAAGAACGGCGATATACTCCTGCTAATAAAGGGGCAACATGGGGAACATAAAACCAATCCGGTGCTTCTGCTCCTCTAACTGGTGGTTCTGTAATTCGCCAATAAATACCGCTATCCTGTCCAATACAATATCGTCCGTCAGGGTGTATTTTTTGTAAAATTGGTTCTATAGAAGTTGTGAGAATTATACTTTGTGGTAATTCCTGAAAGTTTTGACCTACGGTACGCTTCGCTAACACAAAAGTTCCATCTGAATCTGGCAGTTGTGTATGGTCGGGGAGTGTGATTTGATCGTTTTCAGATGTAGTTGGTGGTGCAATGATTGGTTTTGTTAATACCATAGCAACTTCATCGCCTTAATTTATTTTTCCTAGTTTAACATAGTCCTAAGCGCAGGTATCGCCAATCATCAAGTCAGGAAGTATACTAAACAAGGCTAACAATACCTGAGACCGTTATTAAGTAATAGGACAAAATTAATTAATTACACAATTGATTTTTCTATTACCTATTACCTATTCCCTATTTCTTCTGTTTCTTTTGCGGAAAAGGTATATTCAGAGATTGATGAAAATCTTTTTGTACCTTGTGTGTGAGACGATGGGAAACTTGACGGACAATTTGATTCAGGATGCGATCGCCTGTAGACTGAACTAACGAATAAGGTAATCGCTGAATAAATCTAGGAAACTGCAACTCGACAACCAAATCCAACTCCCATTCCACCCGCGTCACCCCATCTAAATTACCTATCAATCGTGTTGATGATTTATAATCTACCTCATAACCAGGTGACTCATAATCAGGTACAGGAATAGTTCGGATTTGGAATTGATTATCTTGAGGTTTTAACAACTCCAAGCCAATCTTCGGTTCTACATCGTAACCAAAAGCACCAAATTTACCAACCGCCAAAGCATAACTATTTTCCCCTAGTCGGCTCACCTTCATCGGTTCTGCACAACGACCAAACCAGGAAGAGTGAGCATTAAAATACTCCTCCACCTGCGCCACAGGAGCATACATTTCCATCCCATCTTGATAATTACCATAAAATTTAGTTGTACTTAGATGAGCCTCCTGTAACACAGTCTCATCCGCTACTTCCCATGATTGATATTTACTATTGTTTGTAACCATAAATTTGTTTTTTCTATATTTTAAAGTGTGTCTATATTTATCATTCCCGCTTCAGGGAAGTATTTTCGCATCAAAATCTGATTTTCACGAAAATTTCAACAAATTGTCATTAACTTTACATAAACAGCATGAACTAATTATGTAGAGTCAGTCAACAACGAGAAAAATGGTAAATTTAGGTGTAACCAATTCACAGTCATCCAATAATTGATATTGTAGCTAAATACTGAAATACCGTCATCATAGCAATATTACTGAGCTTATCAATCTTCCGAAATAAAAAGTTAATTTTTTCTTATTAGTCCCAAAAAATAACTAAAAGGAGTTAAATTCTGAAAAACTTTGAACTTAAAGGGGTAGAAAAACTTATCGCTCCCCTAGCCTCACTTTTGGGCTTTGTGTACCTGTTTCAGTGGTATATTTTTGGGGATATACAATTATCCCCCGAACCTATATTTACCAGAAAACAGCCTCCCCTAGTCATGAAAGGTGGAGATCCTTATGTTCGGGCATTAATGCGAACCATATCCGCCAGTGAAGCCAGTGGTAATCGTCCCTACTCTCTCTTATATGGTGGTGAACAAGTTAATGATCTCAGTCATCATCCTCAAAAATGTGTCACCATCATCACAGGACCGAATATAGGCAACTGTTCCACAGCCGCAGGTAGATATCAAATTATTAATACCACGTGGGATCACATTGCTCCTCGTTATCATCCAAACCCCACAAAAATTATGCTTTGGACTAATTATAGTTTTGAAGCAGAGTATCAAGATGTCGTAGTTTACCGTTGGTTAAATGATTCAAAAGTTTGGGGTGTAGATATCCCTAAGCTATTACAGCAACAAAAATTAAATGACGTTCTCCGAAAACTCTCCCCTACATGGACAAGTTTAGGGTACGGGATAGAAAATAATTCTGTTAGTAGTTCCTTACCCAAAATTTACCAGCAAGTCCTCAAAGAAGAATTAAAGCAAAATAACCAAACTAAAAGTACAAAATAGAACAATTAGCTCAATCTACAAGAACTTTGCTCTTCACTTTAGCTGATACAGGCATAAATACCTTGGTCTGAATAGGCTTTAGCACTTGCAACCCATTTAAATTTTGCAAACAATCCAAAGCAGCTTCCCGAATCATTACTTCTTGTTCCTGACTCAGTAATAGTTGTAAACATTCCCCAATATCTTCCTGCATTGCTGTATCAACTCGCTGACGGGTAATCAGTTTATTGAGTTGACGGATGGAAAGCAACCGTTTTAAAGAATCCTTTGCCGTTAAATTGTTCAATAATTTATCAAGATAATCTTCCTCTCGATTTCCTTGAAAACTGAATATTTGCCACACCAGCAAAATTAAAGTTAATAGCGTTCCCATGCCTTGAACAATAGCACCAGCAGCCAACCAATGACTAGGAGCATCAACCCAAATTGCCGAAGCCATGTAAGTTATCACAGTCGCAATACCACCACAAGCGATCGCATAAGCTAACCTACTATTAGTGCTACTCATCAACTTACGTATTTCTAACCAGCGCAATTGCCAATTCCATTTTTGCACTGAGTAAGTAAATACCATCATCCCAATACCCACAACCAGAGCTAACAGTAATTGCCAACTCCAAAGCAGCATAGCCACAATAATTGTCAATAATCCCAGCAAAACCCCAGGTTCAGCAAAATGTTTGAAAACTTGATGTTTGGGAATCTTGATCTGAATTTCTGAAACTTGATTAATCAATTGTCGCCAAGAAGACGAAGCCTGTCCCACAGTATTTACCTACTTGATTACAAAATTATAAATAGATAGTTTTTACTAATTTTGAGGATGAAATCAGGATAATTTCACCCTTAAACAAAATACTATTTATCCTGTAATCGAATATCAATTACAGACGCATTGAAATTATAGTTAAAACCTTCTAATTCAAAAGGCATTCCAATTTTCACTTTGCTATTACCAAGAACAGGCCCATCCTTAGTGACTGTAGCTTGTCCTTCTAAAGTTAAAAGAAAATCCGTACTAAAGTTAATTTTTCTAGGATCTGGTAATTCTTTCACAGAACCATCTGGTTGACCAATTGTCACTGTTCTCTCTAACTGCTCAACCGATTTAATCCCAATTTGACCATAGGGTTGATTACGGATAATCACATTAGTTTTACCACCTTTTGTGAATCCTTCTTTAACTAACTGTTGAGGATTACGAACATTGAGTCCACGTACTAATAAGTCTACCTCAATAGGTACTGTTTTTGCACCCACTTGAGCCACAGAACCAGAAGTACCAGGGAAAATAAAGATACCCACTATCACTAGCAAAATTACTAATGCAGCCCCTAAATCTAATAGGTTGATTTTACCGAACAAGCGACCTTTAGAATCTAAAATAGCCATAATCAGGTTTGGATAAGTTGCAGTTAAGTTTTTAGCTAAGTAATTGATTGTACCGACAAGTTTTTTCAAGTGATCCACAATCTTGATCACTGAATCAGAATTGACAGAAACTAGACATTGTGGTTATGCGACAGTTTATCATGATTGCAGGAGTTTCAGGGTCATAGTAGCAGCAAGTTATTTGAATATGACTATTTGCACTATCTGGAGTTGAAAATGCAACTTAGTAAACTGAAAATTCGTCCTCTGATTTTAAGTTCTTACACCAATCTCACATAACTGAATTATGATTAACTCGCATGGAATTTGGACAAATTATCGTTTGTGGCAGCGTCGCTGTTTGTATCCGTTCATTTCTGTAAGCGTTGCTGTAATGATTTGCTTAGGTACACCATTATTAAGTAAAGCTATAGGTTTTAGAGATCTGATCCGTATAGTCCCACAAGTGACCCAAATATTAAACCTATCTAATATATCCGATCGCCAGGAAGTTGATCTGGGTCAGCAAATAAATCAAGAAATACAGCAAGAAGTCAGAATTTCTCGTAATTCACAACTAAACAGTTATGTTGAACAAATCGGTAGACGTTTAGCAGCTAATAGCACTCGTCCAAATATTCCTTATACTTTTCAAGTAGTCGAAGATCCTGCCGTTAATGCTTTTGCAACCGCCGGTGGTTTTATTTATGTAAATACAGGCTTGTTAAAAACAGCAGACAATGAAGCCGAATTTGCCAGTGTATTAGCTCATGAAATGGGACATATCGAAGGCAAACATTTAATTAAACAAATGCGACAACAAGCTATAGCCAGTGGTGTAGCTTCAGTATCAGGTTTAGATAGAAGTAAAGCCGTAGGAATTGGTGTGCAACTCGCCCTAAATCTTCCCCGCAGTCGCCAAGACGAATTTGATGCTGATAAAAGAGGATTAGCAAACATCACTCGCACTGGTTATGCTCAGTCAGCAATGGTTTCTTTCATGAAAAAACTACAAAGAAGTAGCTCTGTACCTACATTTTTAAGTACACATCCAGGGGCAAGCGATCGCGTAATCTCTCTTCAAAATCAGATTAAAAATCAACCAAGCCGTCAAAATTATGGCTTAGATAATCCCTTGTATCAAAGCAAAATGAGAGCATTTTTGCCATAATTACTCTCGTTTTCTATAACGGCGGCTACCTGCGAACTCTTGTGGCTGAACAACTGTAATCACCTCTTCCCAAGCCACAGTCCGCACCGACCTACTGAACACATTAGCCTGATAAACCAACTTATTCGTAATATCCAGCCCCGTTAACCAACCACTACGGGGATGATAAGCACCAGTATCAATATCTAACCATCCCTGCCCCTGCGCCAAATTACCAGGAGCTACCCCAGGTAAAGTAAAAGTTATAGTATGACCAACTATAATCAACTTATCGGCAAAATAGGGTTGCTCTATCCGATGGAACTCATCCCTAATCCAGCATAGTTCTTCCGCCGTCTGTTCTTGCACAGTCTTTTTTGGATCAACACCTGCATGAGTTAACCAAAAATCTCCCAAATCTAAATATGTGGGCAAACTCTCAAACCAATCTAGATGTTGTTTAGGAATTGTTGCAGACTGGTAACTAGCAATAGTAGCCTGTCCTCCACTATATAACCACGTTTGCATATTTGTGGACGCACCATTCTTACCAGTCATGATATTTAATAACATCTGCTCATGATTACCTAGCAAACAAGGGTAATCATTTTCTTTAACAAATTCCACAACTTCGGCACTTTTGGGACCACGATCAATTAAATCTCCCAAAAAATATACTTGATCCTCTGATGTAGGGGCTATTTTCTCCAACAGCAACATCAAACATTCATAATGTCCATGCACATCACCAATAACAACCCTGCGCTGACTAATTTCGCTCATTTGCTTCTAGCTTACATGAATTAGCTGAATATCTCGACTAAACTTTGATTGATCTAATTTTCGTTTAAAAGGTCAAGAAAACTTGACTAAGTTATGATTTCTTTAATAATTATGTAGACATTTGGTTAACTTGCCAAGTTCCCATATAAATAATTACTAACACCCAAGACTCTGATCATACATGAATTTTCATGTTTAAGTAGGCTTGTCCTCGGTAACAAAATATAACAAGCATCAGTTTTTAATCTTCATCTTGCAATAACCATAAACCACTATAAGTCATTCCCGAATCATCTGGTTGCACCAACAAAAAATGCAATCCCCTACTTAGTTGTTTTCTCTTTTGATACAATTTACCCGCAGCAGTAACCTCCTCATCAGTAAAAGTCACCAACACCCACCTATCCACTAAACCAGCTTCTAATACTAACCCATCAGGCGCACCAGCGATGTAGTTTAATGAAACAGGCTGACTTTCCTTTAACCATTGGGCCAACCGCATAGATTTTCTTCCACCGTAAATCACCACCCCAGGTATAGGTACTGTTGAAGCCAAACCCAGATTAATCGGTTTGAGAAATTCTGGTATTTGCAAAAAAGGGATTGGCCTTTCTATAAACTCATCCACAATATCACCCGATGGAATCGTCGCAAACCGCCATTCTTCCCCCCATAGATTTTCCGGTAATGGTAATGGAGGTAGTTTATCCACAGTTATAGAATATTTCTTAGCTGCTAACCACTGTTTTAGAGCCAAAGTTCTCCGAGTAGCTTCAACCCGAATCCCTAAATTATTTGCCGCAATTGTCATTAAACTTAAAGACTGAGGACGAAATACTTGAATTAAATCTGGTAACTTGTCCTTACCCGCTAATTGTAATTGTTGGACAAGCCAAGTAGAATTAGCCTGGGATTGGAGACAACTTGCTGTAAACTCAAAACTGCGAGTTTCGTCACAAACTAATAACTCCCATAAGACCTGCCCTTCAACATTTTGTAGCGGACTACGATAAAAATCAGCCTGCCAAATCAGACTCATTTCCGACTCCATAAAAATTAAACAACTTAAAAATGAATATACCCAATTTAGTGTTTGACTAGATTTCTGGCAAATTCTATCGCTGCTTCTACTGTAGAAATTTTCCCCTCAGCTTGAGCAACACCAACCTCCATTAATAACTCACCTACAAATGGTGAAGCTGGAATGTTTAACGCCCTCATCATGTCCTTACCATTGAGTAAAGGAATAGGGTGTGCAACCACATCGTTTTTGTCAAGATAACGCTTAATTAAAGGTTCATAACTAACTAACATACTTTCTTCAAACATCCCCTTCGCCACAATATCATTTGCTAAAGCTAATACCAACACAGCCGGAAATAAAATTCCCATTTCCCGAAACAGAAAATACTGTTTTCGCAAAGGCATATTTATCGCCTTTATTTCCGAAAACAGTCTTAATTCCGTTGTCACAGCCCGAATTTCTGCCCGACTATAGGTAAGTTCCTGTAATTCAACTTCGGCAATTTCCGGGTTTAAGTCCACAAGACAAGCCAGTTTAGCAGTAGCTAACCAAGAAGTTTTCACAGTTTCTCGCACATAATTTACTAATTCTTCTCCTAACTCCTGCCAACTTTGGCTAATTAAAGCGGCAGCTTGATCAACAGCAGCTAACTTAATAAAACTTTTATCAGTTGCGTTCTTAAAGAAACTAGTCAAAACACCATCTTTCCAGGCAGTATTTAGCCAAAATGTCCCTTGAGAACTTGCTAATAAATAACCAACTTCCACCCGTATGCGTTCCGCTGCTACCTGGACAATGCTTGTTACTAAACTGCGAATTGTCTCTTGAGTAGCTGGTTCAATAGTAAAACCAAGTTGGGCAGCTTGACGATAAGCTCGCATTAACCGCAAAGGATCATTTTGTAGATTTAGAGGTGATATCATCCGTAACAGTCCAGATTCTATATCCTTACAGCCTTGCAATGGATCAATAATTTCTTGAGTATGGGGATTGTAGGCGATCGCATTAATAGTAAAATCCCTTCTATGTAAATCCCTAATTAGACTTTCCCCCCCCTGTTGAGCAAAATCAGCCGTAGCGTCAGGAAACACCACACGAGCAATTTTCCTTTCAGCATCAAGTAACACAAAACCAGCTTGATAACGTTGAGCAATCTTTCGCGCTACCTTCACCGCATCCACTGGAATAATAAAATCTAAATCCACATATTCCCGAACCCTACCCAAAATCGCATCACGCACCGCACCACCCACCATATAAACAGGTTGTGGCAAATATTCCAGACTAAAAGGCCAATTTTTGGCAGCTAAACGAGCAGCAACTAATTCATCCATTGTCATAAAAATCAACCTAGTAACTAATGCCGATAATTTTGCATTAAGCTACATTAACTATAAAGCTTCCCAAAGTTGGTTCTATTATGTGTATTTGCGTGAATTGCCACTATGTAGACCGCTGCGTCACCTACAACGCCGTAGAAACCCAGCACCAACAGCCACACCTGACAGAAACCCCGGATTTTGATCCCAACGAACCCTCCATCAACGTCAATATTCGCACACAAGGCGAAATAATTGAAATGGAATGGGACGTTGTCGGCTGTCTTAGCTTCAAACAAGAAACAGGTAAATGGTCTAAATTACGTCCAGGTGAATTAGTCCCCACCTAAACCCATAAATTTTTAGTTATAGCGGTATATACTTGAATGAGATACAGTGATTGAATTGCAAAACCTGTAGGGGCGGGGTTTCCCCGCCCTCAATTGAATTGCATCTGAACGATAACCGTTATATTCAGAGTAGATTCTCAAAAGTTGCTGAATATTCACACTTGAAATCAGCAACACCAACTCCACCAACTCCATCAACTTTAAATTAAAAACCTAAAATCAAAGCTGCTTTCCCCTCCAAACCTTAATTCTGCTGTATTATTTAGCAGAAAAATACATTTGCATTTACCTTGACAACCATAATTAAACATCTCTCACCGGATAAATACGCCTTAGCATTGCACACCACCACACCAGAACTCGGTTTAGCAATTAGCAACTTTGCCAATTATCCCCAATCTCAAGTTTGGAACTTAGGGCGTGACCTATCCAGTCACATTCATCAATACCTAGTTGAAATAATTAAACCACGAACCTGGGCAGACCTAGAATTTATCGCCGTAGCCCAAGGACCGGGTGGTTTCACAGGAACTCGTATCGGAGTTGTCACCGCGCGGACACTAGCACAACAACTAAACATTCCAGCATTTACAATTTCCACCCTAGCCGCATTAGCTTGGCAAGCCCATAAAGCCCAAAAAAACTGCCAACATCCAATAATTGCCCTAGAAATGCCAGCACAACGGGGACAAATTTTTGGTGCTATTTATCAAGTTAACCCTAATAATGCCGGCATTACAGCCCTATTATCAGATACAGTATTCACTCCATCTGCATGGAAAGAAACCCTAACTAATTGGCATACCAATCAGTTAATATCAGCCACATCTCACTTAGCAGTAACCGTCAACAGCATTTTGGAATTAGCTTACTTAGATTGGCAGCACGGTAAAAATCCCCATTGGTCAGAAGCTCTACCTTATTATGGACAACATCCAGTAGATATTTGAAATTATCGAAACCCGTTTAACCCTTGCCATATAAAGCCCTTAGCTGAAAATAGCCTCTAGTTTCACCCCCTTTAAAAAAATATTTCTCAAAACCCTTGACAAGAATAGAAGAGGTTGATATATTGAATAAGTGCCGAAGAAAGAAACGACTTCCGGCAACTGAACCGAGAAAAAATAATACTTTGAAAGAATAGATTAAACCAATCCTCGTCGTAAAGATAATTGAAAGAGGATTCGAGATTTTAACTAATTTCGGAGCCAACAAACTCGAAAGAAACAAAATGGAGAGTTTGATCCTGGCTCAG
>NZ_VIKX01000108.1 GCF_009711935.1 Dolichospermum sp. UHCC 0259
GACCAATGACCAATGACCAATGACCAATGACCAATGACCAATGACCAATGACCAATGACAACTGACAACTGACAACTAACCAATTACTGTTGTAAAATAGACAGTGTAAGGATTCAGGGGGAACCAGGTAACTGGTCATAAACGCCTATAGAGACTATTTTTGGCAATGTTCAAGGTTTGAAGTCCAGTCAGCTAAAACAACTCCAGCGACTGTACCACCAGCGGATATCAGGTGATTGCATTACTACAACTGATTTTGCTCAACGTCTGGCAGCAATTAGTACGGAAATTAATCAACCTGTTTGTGTTTACATCAACCGTCGCGGGCAAGTAATTCGGGTTGGTGTAGGTACTCCGCGTCAAACTCAAATTCCGCCTCTAGAGTTACCCCGTTATGGTGCAGAACGTCTGAGCGGTATTCGTTGTTTATCCACCCATCTTAAGTCAGAACCACCAACTGAAGCGGCTTTGACGGCAATGGCTTTACAAAGGTTGGATGCTTTAGTAGTTTTAAATATTACTGGAGGAGGATTTACAAAGCGTGGTGGTGGTTCAACTGGGTATGTAAAAGAAGCTTATTTAGCGCATCTGGTAGCTAATAGTAAACAGTTAGTTGCGACTCAATCTTCTGGCATGAGTGTTCCCGATGCTATAATGTGTTCTAATATATCACCGCCTCTGAGTTTAGATGCTTTAGCCGACCAGGACTTTCTCAACTTAGTAGAAGGTTTAGAAGAGGAATTTAGTCGGGAGTTTGTAGCTCAAGATGTAGATGCGGATCATGATCGGGTGCTAATTGTTGGGGTATTAACAGAAAACACCAATCCGCAACAATTCCAGGACATCATTGTGGAATTAACTCGGTTAGTAGATACGGCTGGTGGTACTGTATTACAGGTATTACAACAAAAGCGATCGCGCATTCATCCCCAAACAGTTATCGGTGAAGGTAAAGTCCAAGAAGCTGCTCTCACAGCCCAAACTCTGGGTGCTAATTTGGTAGTATTTGATCGTGATCTTTCCCCCTCCCAAGTTCGCAATTTAGAAGCGCAAATTGGTGTTAGAGTAGTTGACCGCACCGAAGTAATTTTAGATATTTTTGCCCAACGCGCTCAATCTGGTGCAGGTAAATTACAGGTGGAACTGGCACAGTTAGAGTATATGATGCCACGACTCGCTGGCCGAGGTCAATCCATGTCCAGATTAGGGGGTGGTATTGGGACAAGAGGACCTGGTGAAACCAAACTAGAAACAGAACGCCGAGCTATTCAAAAACGCATTTCTCGACTCCAACAAGAGGTTAATCAATTACAAGCGCATCGTTGCCGATTACGTCAACGGCGACAACATCGAGAAGTTCCTTCTGTGGCTTTGGTGGGTTATACTAATGCTGGTAAATCTACCTTACTCAACGCCCTTACCAATTCGGAAGTATACACTGCTGACCAATTGTTTGCCACCCTTGACCCGACTACTCGGCGGTTAATGCTTCCCCATGCGGAAACCGGCGCACCCCAGGAAACTTTGATGACGGATACGGTAGGATTTATTCATGAATTACCTGCATCTTTAATGGATGCTTTTCGGGCAACGTTAGAGGAGGTAACGGAAGCAGATGCTTTATTGCATTTGGTAGATTTATCTCATCCAGCTTGGTTAAGTCATATTCGCTCGGTTCGGGATATACTGGCACAAATGCCGATTACACCAGGACCTGCGTTAGTCGCTTTTAATAAAATTGATCAAGTTAGTAGTGAAACCTTGGCTTTAGCTAGGGAAGAGTTTCCTTTAGCAGTATTTATTTCTGCTAGTCAGCGTTTAGGACTAGAAACTCTACGTCAGCGTCTATCTCTATTGATTGAGTACGCTGTTGGTGATGATTGACGATTTTCATATCCCCGACTTCTCCAAGAAGTCGGGGATATACGATTCATGATTTTAAATATTATAATCAGACTAAATTAATTATAGCTTAGACTGGAAGAGCTTTTTTACACACTTATCGACTTTTCAAACACCCTATAAGAGTTTGTGGATATTACTGACCTGGCATAATGGCTAACAGCCCATATAGACCTGATCTAAGCTACTTTTTTTTAATTTTAATTTCACCCTGCGGTACTAGCTTATAATTGCCAAGGGGCTAATGCTCCTGTACTTGTAAGTCCAAGGGGGATAGATGACAATTAAACGGTTGCTGTTAATTGGGCTAACTTTGTTAGCGATAATGTTGTCAGGGTTATCTTTATTAAGTAGCTGGCAAAAACCTCAGTTCCAGAGTCGTCTAGAATTGTACCAGACGAATATTGTCTTACAAGCCCAAGCATGGCAACCAGAAGATAGCAGCGACGCAAGTATTCAAACACTTCAAGAATCTATTCTCGGTGCTAATCCTAAGATAAGTGCGACAAAGCAATATCAAGAAGCGAGAGAATCTATTCAAACCAGTTTAGAAACAACTAATAAAAAATTAGCAACTCTGCAAACTTCAGCAGCTACTCCAGTTTCCACAGAAGAAAAAAGTTTACAAAAATCTATCCAACAACAGGAAAAATTATTAGCAGAAGTAGATTTGCGACTAGGAATTTTACAAGCACAGCAACAGGAAACAGACAACGCTATTAAAACGTGGAATCAATTACAGCAATCATCAAATATCAATGATAAATATCTAGAAACTGCCCAAGTATTAAGCGGAATGTGGAGTCAACCTCCTCGTTTATTTCCTAAAGCTGAACAACTAATCCAACAAAATTTAGATAGTTGGTTTCGTTCTACGGCATTAGAGAAATTATATCAACTTCAACAACGTCAGGAAGCTTTATCCTCTCTGAAAATTGCCCAACAAGCAGCGGCAACTCAAGCATTGTTAAAATTAGCGGTAATTGCTACTATCCCCACCTTAACAGCTTTTATAGGGTTAATTATCCTGCTTTCCTTATTGGTTCAACGATTGCTTAAAGGTCAAGCATCCATATTAGCTACAAATGGTGATTTAGTTTGGTCAACTCCTTGGAATTGGGAAATAATTATTCAGGTTTTTGTCCTGGGATTTTTCTTAATGGGACAATTATTTATCCCCGAATTATTATCTATTTTGCCTATTCCTCGTGGTACAGGAAATGCCAGAATTGAAGCTTCTGTGGTTTTAGTTAGTTATATGTTGGTGGCTTTTGGTTCTTTGTCAGTTCTATATTTTTCGATTAGGCGTTTTTTCCCTCTTCCTGAAAACTGGTTTCGCTTCAATTTCTTCGGTAATTGGTTTTTGTGGGGACTCGGTGGCTATTGTACGGCTTTACCGATTGTGGTGATAGTATCACTAATTAATCAAAAATTGTGGCAAGGACAAGGTGGCAGTAATCCACTTTTACAAATGGCGCTAGAAAGCCGGGATAATACTGCATTGGGCATATTTTTCTTTACCGCAGCCATAGCTGCACCGTTTTTTGAGGAGTTTCTATTTCGGGGCTTTTTATTACCATCTCTGACTCGTTATACTTCGGTTTGGGGGGCAATTTTAATCAGTAGTTTGTTATTTGCGGCTGCTCACCTCAGTTTATCAGAAATATTGCCGCTGACAGCATTAGGAATTGTCTTAGGAATAGTTTACACGCGATCGCGCAATTTACTTTCTTCTATGCTTCTCCATAGTCTCTGGAATAGTGGCACGTTAATTAGTTTGTTTCTTTTAGGTGGTAATAATTAAGTTAGGGAATAGGGAACAGGGAATAGGTAATAGGTAATAGGTAATAGGTAATAGGTAATAGGTAATAGGTAATTCATGAGGTTATTAGTAAGTGTTTTTATCCTAACTGCTAACTTCTCAATTACTGCTTAAAAAAAATCTTCCGGATTTCACAATAATAGATATGTAGAAAAATCCATAGTGTTGGATATTTACTGATTTTGAGGTTAATTATTACCTGAAATTTTGTGAATATGCAGCACAATATTTTCTGCAAATTTTGTCATGTCTGATCAGAAAACTTAGTATTTTGAGGATTGCTTTTTATAAGTACCTTATCATCATTTAAATTATATATAGGATTACCAGTAAATAAATATTACCAATTACCAATTACTAATTACTAATTTTCATTTATTAAGGAGTATAGCTCAATATGAGTAATATCAACCCATCTCACACTATGAAACAACTGTTAGCTGGTTATGCGGGAATTATTTTTGGTGGATTTGGGCTACATAAATTCATTCTTGGTTATACCTTAGAAGGTTTTATTATGTTAACAATTTCTGTTATTGGTGGTTCTTTTACCTATGGATTTACATTAATAGTTATGCAGCTTGTTGGTTTGATTGAAGCCATGATTTACTTAAATAAATCTCATGAGGAATTTGTTAATACCTATTTTGTGAATAAGCAAGGTTGGTTTTAGAAAGTTTGTCATGTCCAATTAATATGCAGTTTCTTAAATACAAATAGATGCACTTACTAATCTTGCTAATAATGAGTACGGGATATTTTAGTATAGTATCCGATTGGGAAATTAATTATTTCTGTAAAAGCCTAATTTTGATGTTACCAGTACAATTAACTGCTGTAATTTACACAGCTAAAATTAAACTATGATTTTTGTGATTTAGATGATTTAGATAATTTAGGAACGCAAATTTAATAACCTGCAATTCTTATTTAAACCGAAATGGTGCGTTACGCTGTCGCTCTAAGCGAAGCCATGCCCGCAAGGGCTTTACACACCCTACTTTTGCACTTTATTTAATTCACATTCCTTAGATAATTTGGGGGGGTTGGAGAAATTTAATATTGTTCACTTGGTGAAAGTGGCAGATTTCGCTTAACCTCAAAGTAGAGACGCTGGTTATTAAGCGTTAAACTAACAAAAGCGAACTTCAAAACTAGCTATGCAACTGATCCCAAAATCTGAAATACTTATAGAATCTGTCCCCCCTACAAAAATACTGAACTCAGAGAAAATTATTTTAGATGTTGGGGGGATGAAGTGCGCTGGATGTGTGAATGCAGTGGAAAAACAGCTTATTCAGCATTCGGGAGTGAAAAGCGTTTGTGTTAATCTGGCAACGGAAGTTGCAGTGGTAGAGGTAGAAATTGATACTGTAGATGCAGAGGCGTTAGTTCAGGGATTAACGGCTACAGGATTTCCTAGCCAATTACGGACGGCTAAAAGTGCTAGTGATAAATCTGCAATCCCGAATATAGAAGCAAGACAACGCCAAGAAATGCAGGGGATAGTTAGACAGTTAGGAATTGCTGGTTTACTGCTGCTACTATCGGGAATTGGTCATTTTGGCAATATTGGATCTGTTATTTTTCCGTTTTTAAATGATATCTGGTTTCATTGTGGATTAGCGACGATCGCTATTATGATTCCTGGTAGACCAATTTTAGTGGAAGGTTGGCTAGGTTGGCGACGGGGTGCGCCGAATATGAATACTCTTATCGGTTTGGGAACGCTAACAGCCTATATTGCCAGTTTGGTGGCGTTATTGTTTCCCCAAATGGGTTGGGAATGCTTTTTTGATGAACCTGTGATGATGTTGGGTTTTATTCTTTTGGGAAGGACTCTGGAAAAACAGGCTAGAGGACGCGCTGCTAAAGCGTTTCGCCAATTGTTAGCTTTAGCACCACAAACAGCCCGGTTAATTATTAACCCAGAATCGGAAAAATTGATTGCTGGGGCTGATATTATGGAAATTCCGGCGGAACAGGTGCGTGTGGGTGAATGGTTGCAGGTGTTACCAGGGGATAAAATTCCGGTAGATGGTGAGGTGCGGTTTGGACAAACTACCATAGATGAATCCATGCTGACGGGGGAAGTTGTACCTGTGATGAAGCAACCGGGAGATGCTGTGACGGGAGGAACTTTAAATCAATCGGGAGCGATCGCTATTCAAGCTACCCGCACCGGTGATGATACAATTTTAGCCCAAATTGTGGCTTTGGTAGAAGCTGCCCAAACTCGCAAAGCCCCAGTCCAAAAATTAGCTGATACGGTGGCTGGGTATTTTACCTACGGTGTCTTAACTGCGGCTGGTTTAACTTTCCTATTTTGGTATTTTCTGGGAACTCATCTCTGGCCAGATGTTACCATGTCCGGGGCGATGGCAATGGCTCACAATATGGGACATAATCCCCAACATTTAGTACCGCACACCCAATATTCTGCCCTGTTAATTAGTTTAAAATTAGCGATCGCTGTGATGGTAGTTGCTTGTCCCTGTGCTTTAGGATTAGCTACCCCGACAGCGATTTTAGTAGGAACAGGTATGGGTGCAGAACGGGGATTATTAATCAAAGGTGGCGACGTTTTAGAAAAAGTCCACAAACTAGACACGGTAGTTTTTGATAAAACCGGAACTCTCACCACAGGTAAACCAACGGTAACTGATTGTATTGTTATTGAAGAATCAACTTTACCATCATCTCTCATTCAACTAGCCGCCGCCGTAGAAAGTGGTACTTATCACCCCCTAGCGACAGCCATTCAGCAAGAAGCCAAAACCAGAGAGTTAATCATCCCTCATGCGGTAGACTTCCACACCGAACCAGGTATGGGCGTATCCGCTGTCGTCGAGGGGAAAAAAGTGCTTTTAGGTAACTGGGAATGGTTTCATCACCACCAAATCAATATTAATGAAACAGCCGAAACACAGGGACAAAGACTAGCCACAGAAGGAAAAACCGTAATTGGTGTAGCTGTAGATGGAACTTTAAGCGGATTAATTGCCGTTAGTGATACCCTCAGACCAGATGCGAAAACCGCAGTAGATAAACTCCGCCAAATGGGTTTGCGCGTGATGCTCCTCAGTGGTGATAGATTAGAAGCAGCCAAGGCGATCGCTAAACAACTAGGAATCGCCAACACCGACATCATGGCAGGTATCCCCCCAGCCCAAAAAGCCGCCACCATTCAATCTCTTCAATGTGGGAAAATCAACACATTTGTTGCTATGGTAGGAGACGGCATCAATGACGCTCCGGCCTTATCACAGGCGGATGTTGGTATCGCCCTACATTCGGGAACAGATGTCGCTATGGAAACGGCTGAGATTATCTTAATGCGAAATTCCCTGACCGATGTTGTAAAATCTATTCAGTTAAGTCGAGCCACTTTTAATACCATCCGTCAGAATTTATTTTGGGCTTTTGCCTATAATACGATAGGTATTCCCCTTGCGGCTGGTATATTATTACCTGCCTACGGTTTCGTTATGGGACCCGCCAGCGCAGCAGCATTAATGGCTTTTAGCTCCGTCAGTGTTGTTACAAACTCAATTTTATTAAGGAGGTTTGTCCCCTAGCAACACAAAGCGAAAGTTATAGTTCGTGTTTACTTTTGAATTTTCAAGCAAGCACAAAGGCAGTTAGTGTGTGGAGTATGTCACGTAATTATCGTACCTATAATGGCAATGGAAGCAGCAAAAAATGAAAACCATCTACTAATTATTGAAGATGATCAAGGACGCAAAGAATTTTTTTTGGAAAACCCCGTTTATTCTATTGGTAGAGATAAAGACTGCAATATCCGTCTATTCTCCCAGTTTGTTTCCCGTTATCATGCCACATTAGTAAGATTACCACGCCCCAATAGTCAACGATATTATTATCGAATTGTAGATGGTGATGCCAAAGGAAAACCCAGTTCTAATGGTTTAATGATCAATGGGCGAAAAATTCCCGCGCATAATCTCCGCAATGAAGATGAAGTTACTTTTGCACCCCAAGTCCGTGCTATTTATTATCTCCTGCAAAATACAGAGATTTTTTCCTCAACAGATGCGATTGAGTACGACATTACATTAATTAATCCTGGCATGACTGAAGATTCAGAAGCATAACAGCATCTTGATTTAATTCCCATTTTTCAGTAGGCAACAAACAACACGCAGTATCAATGAAAATAGCAATTAGTGGTGCAACCGGATTTGTGGGTACTCGGTTAGTAGAAAAACTACACACGGAAGGCCATAGAATTTTGGTATTAACCCGCAATCCTACCTTTGCTCAAAAGGTATTTCCCTCCCCCGCATTTCCTAACTTAGAAATTATTGCCTATACTCCTAGTGTATCCGGCACTTGGCAAGATGCCATAGCCGGTTGCGACGGAGTCGTTAATTTGGCAGGAGAACCCATTGCTGAAGGACGTTGGACACCAGAACGCAAACAGGAAATCCTCAACACTCGCAAACTGGGAACACAAAAAATTGTCGAAGCTATAGCTAAAGCCAATCCTCGTCCCAGTGTCCTAGTTAATACTTCGGCGATTGGTTATTACGGAACTAGTGAAACGGCCAGTTTTGATGAAGATAGCGCCTCTGGTAACGACTTTCTCTCCCAAGTTTGTCGAGAATGGGAACAGGAAGCGACCAATGTAAAAGATACTAGTGTGCGGTTAGTAATTTTACGGTTTGGGATTGTTTTGGGTAATGGTGGCGCTTTGGGGAAAATGATTACCCCCTTTAAACTCTTTGCTGGTGGACCTATTGGCAGTGGTCAACAGTGGTTTTCCTGGATTCACTTAGATGATATCGTCGGTTTAATTATCCAAGCTTTAACGAAATCAACAATGGAAGGAGTATATAATGCCACTGCCCCTCAACCAGTCCGCATGAATGATTTAAGTACAACTATGGGTAACGTCATGAATCGTCCCTCTTGGTTGCCTGTGCCGGGATTTGCCATAGAAGCTATATTAGGAGATGGGGCAAAGGTGGTTTTAGAAGGACAAAAAGTTTTACCCAAACGCACTTTAGAGTCGGGTTTTGAGTATCAATATCCGAACTTACAATCAGCACTAACCCAGATTCTCACCTAATTCTTAGTTGATAGATATTTGAAAAATTCACAAATGCTATACAAACGTTTTGGTCGGACAGAATTACAAATGCCCGTTTTCTCCTGCGGGGGAATGCGCTATCAATATAAATGGCAGGATGTCACACCAGAGGAAATTCCCACAGATAATCAAGAGAATTTAGAAGCTGTAATTCGTCGTTCTGTAGAATTAGGAATTAATCATATTGAAACTGCACGGGGTTATGGAACATCAGAAATGCAATTGGGAAAAATTCTGCCTCAGTTTCCCCGTGAAAAATTAATAGTGCAAACGAAAGTTTCTCCTGTTGCAGACTCTCAAAAATTTCGCCAGACATTTGAAAAATCTTTGGCTTATCTTCAGTTAGATTATGTTGATTTATTTGGGTTACATGGGATTAATAATGCAGAAATTTGGGATTATAGTATTCGTGAAGGTGGTTGTTTAGAAGTAGCAAGACAGTTACAGTCAGAGGGTAAAATTAAATTTATTGGCTTTTCTACTCATGCTCCCCTAGATATAATTTTGCAAGCAATTAATAGTAATCAATTTGATTATGTGAATTTGCATTGGTACTATATTAACCAATGGAATTGGGCTGCTATTGAAGCCGCAAATAAATTAGATATGGGTGTATTTATTATCAGTCCTTCTAATAAAGGTGGGTTATTATATCAACCTTCCCAAAAGTTAGTTGATTTGTGTGCGCCTTTGAGTCCAATGGTGTTTAATGATTTATTTTGTTTAAGTCATCCTCAAGTGCATACTTTGAGTATAGGGGCAGCAAAACCAACTGATTTTGATGAACATTTAAAGACTTTAGAATTATTAGATAATGCGGCAGAAATTTTATCACCAATTATTTCTAGATTGGAGTCGGAAGCGGTTAAAATTCTAGGAGAAGATTGGGTAAAAACCTGGGAAACGAATCTACCAAGTTGGGAAGAAACGCCAGGGGAAGTAAATATGCGGGTGATTTTGTGGCTGTTAAATTTGGCTTTGGCTTATGACATGATTGACTATGGGAAAATGCGTTACAATCTCTTAGGACAGGCTGATCATTGGTTTCCTGGTAATCGGGCTGATAAGTTAGATGAATTAGATTTACGAGAATGTCTTGTTAATAGTCCCCAATCTGACAAAATTATTCAGATGTTAGCGAAAGCCCAGGATATATTAGGAAGTGCAGAGATAAAGCGTTTATCTCAGCAGTAGGGAACAGTGAACAGATGACTTTGATAGCTGACGCTAATTATTTGATTCTGACAAATCCAGCCTTTTCAATCAGTTCTTGACCTTGGGGTGTTACTAACCAATTAGCGTAAGCTTCCCCAGCTTGTTGGTCTGATTGACCGTTTTGTTTGACAATCACAAATAAATTGCGGGTGATTGGGTAGTTACCATTGCGAAAATCCTGAGAATTCACTTGGTTAGGCTTGTTGACACATTCCGATGGAGGTATTTCTGGTTGTTGATAGGGTGCTACTAATTGGTCACTTGTCCGCCCTATTGGTAGGGATTTGATTGTGCATTGGGGGACAATTTCTGGGGCGGAACCATAATAGATTGCACCAGGATTAGTGGCTACTTTTCTGATAGCTTCTGTGGTTGTACCAATATAATTAATATTGCTGCCAAACTGATCTTTATTGAGAACGTTTTCGACAAAAAATTCTACTGTACCACCGGCTTCTTTGGTGCGAGATAGGGGAATAATGGGTAAATTTGTACCACCTAGTTGTTGCCAATTGGTGATTTTGCCGGTGTAAATATCTTTGATTTGGGCAACTGTTAATCCGGGGATATTTAAGTTATGATTAGCGGCGATCGCAATTCCATCAATAGCAACGGGAATTTCTTTTAAACTAAATCCTTTGGCTTGGGCTGTGGCGTTTTCTTCTGGTTTAATCCCACGAGAAGATTGAGACAATGCCAGTTGACTGGCTATCAACATTTTAATCCCAGTTCCTGAACCTGGTTTTTCGTTAATGGGCTGGGTGTAACGTAAATCAAATTGAGGACAATTACTTTTTAATACTGCATCCACGTCCCGACGGATAGGCGCCCATGTTGTACTACCACCATAACTGAATACGCCCTGTGGGACATTGGGGATGCTGCAATTGGTGGCTGGTGGATTGGGGTTGATGACGTTACTGCTGATGTTCGGAGTAGAAGTAGGACTAGAAGTAGGATTGGAATCTTTGCTGATTTGCGCCCAACGTTCCATTAAAAACCATAAGCCGACAAAAACTAAGCTAATGGTCAGAAGCAGAGATAAAAGCAGGGGCAGGGTTTCATTTTTTTGAGACATGGGTAGTTTTCAGAAATGTTGTTTTTTCTAAAGGATTGCAGATAATAATTTATAAATAAGCCGGAATAAAGTTGTTACGGCAATTGAGATTAAGGCAGCAGCCAGTGATAGAATAATTATTTGTTGAATTGCATAACTATTGCGTAAATAGGGGACAAAAAATATAATTGCTAAACTGACTGAGGCAATTATTAGTAAGTGAGATTGTTTTAGTCGGCGTTGAGTTTGTGCAAAAATTAACCAACTTAAAATTACCATAGAAATAGCTATAGCAATAATAGGATTTTTGAATATCCCCAAAAATGCGATCGCTATTAATGCCCCTTCAAATCCGCTAAAAGCAGCCCCAGTTAATACTTCCCAAGTAGTAAACACTGGTTGAATTGATGTTATCAGTTGTGGCGGTTGTAGGTGAGGTGGTTGAGTTGAGGGTAAGACTGTCGGTGCAACTGAGGCAGGAAAAAGAGCTTCTAGGACTTCCTGGGCAGACCGAAAGCGTTGACTAGCAGCCGGTAACAGCATTTTATCTAAAACATCAGCTAGTTGGGGGTTAACGGTGATTTGAGAACGCCATTGCCATTGATTAGTATAGGTATCAAATAGCTGATTTGCCTCTTGTCCGGTCAGTAATGTAATCACAGTCACAGCTAAGGCGTATAAATCCGTAGATGGAAATACTTGGCTACCTTTCATTTGTTCTAAGGGGGCAAATCCTAAAGAATAAATTCCTGTAGAACTAGAAGAGGCATTAGTAATTAATTTAACTGCACCAAAATCTAGCAAAAATAGTCTACCATCATCACGGCGCATGATATTAGCCGGTTTAATATCTCTATGGATAATATCTTTGTTATGGATAAACTGGAGGAGGGGAAGAATTTCTTGGAGTATTTCTATGATTTTTTGCTCAGAAAATTTGCCCTGTGCATTTAATTCTTCCTCTAGGGTTTGTCCCTCAATATATTCCTGAACTAGATAAAAAAACTGCTCTGACTGATTTATTTGTAAGCTGGGAACTGTAACTGGAAAAAAAGCAAATAAATTAGGTATTTGTGGATGTTCATTACCAATTTCTTCTAAAACACCTGCTTCTTGTGTAAAGAGGATTTTGGCTTTTTCTAATGCTTCTGCTGTTAAATTGTGGCTAGGTTGAAACTGCTTAACTACACACTTTTTTATTTTGGGACTATCACGATCAATTGCTAAAAAAGCATTGCCAAAACCCCCAATTGCCAAAAGTTTAATTGGCAAATATCGGTCACGTAAAATTAGAGGCATACCGCAATCAGTACAAAACTTTTGCGATACTGTTTTTAGTGTCGTAATATCATCTAAATCGGGGAAGAAATTTTTGGGACGTTGACAGTAGGGACGAGTACAGTAGACTTCCATGTTAGTTGTTAGTCAGAGGAGTTACTGGTCATTAGCAATTGGTTGTTAAGTAGGTGAACACAATAAAACCAATCTTTATAAAGAGAAGTAAAATCGCCCAAACCCTCTTCACTCTTGCCTCTTGCCTATTGCCTTGCCATAACGACGATTTTCAATGCTAACCTACTTAACTAATGACTTTTTCCTGGCAATAAGGGTTTTAACTGACATCAGAAGAGCTAGGTGTTGCTACATCTAATGTACTATTTACCACTAGATTCATTTGTGATAATTTCAACATCTCCTGAGTCCAGCCCGGATTAGCAAACTGAGGTAATATTTCTTTGCTAAAGGCTTCTGCGGCTTTGGATCTATAGCGATTGGGGTTAAATATCAGCCAGAGTGTGCGCTTAACCACAACTCCCTCGATAGGGGTGCGGTGTAGAACACCCATTTGTAATTCTTTAGCGATCGCTGAAGTTGAGACAAAGGCAGCACCTAAGCCTGATTGCACAGCGTTTTTAATAGCTTCTATGGAATTTAGTTCCATCTCAAACTTAAACCGTCTGGTGTCAATATCACAACGGGCTAAAACCTGATCAATGACTTTGCGGATAGTTGATTGGGAGTCAAGGGCAATGAATTGTAGTTTATATAGGTCTTCTTTTTGGATAGTTTCTAATTTGGCAAAGGGATGGGACATAGGTAAGATGAGAGCCAATTCATCTTCCGCATAGGGAACAGTTTCCAAAGATTCCCCTAATTCTGTAGGAATTTCCCCGCCAATAATCGCCAGATCCACCTGACCATTAGATACACTCCAGGCCGTGCGGCGGGTCGAATGGACGTGCAATTGCACAGCTACTTCTGGATATTTTTGGCGAAATAAACCGATCATTTTTGGCAGGAGATAAGTGCCGGTGGTTTGAGATGCACCAACAATTAATGTACCGCCTTGGAGATTTTGGAGGTCTTCAATGGCGCGGCAGGTTTCCTGACACAAGCTGAGGATTTTGTCTCCATAGTTAAGGAGTAAATGTCCAGCTTCAGTTAATTGAGCGCGACGACCACCTCGATCAAATAGAGGCACATCCAGTTGCCGTTCCAGGTTTTGAACTTGCAAACTAACAGCGGGTTGGGAGACGTAAAGGCTATCAGCAGCCCGTTTGAAACTCCCTTCTTGGGCGATCGCTTTGAGAATACGTAACTGATCTAAGGTAAAAGGAAGGTCAGACATAAGGCTTAACCCACAAACTGGGGTGCATGAGTAACTTTAAAAATAAATCGAAATGAATAGTTTGGTGACTAAGCATGATTTATGGCATTGTTAACATTTGAAGAACCGTGAATTTTGACTTTGCCTTGCGGTACTAGCTGCTTTGAATTGGAATTTTGAATTGAGTTTTATATATGATGCCCAATCATTGGTTTACCTCCAGTCATTTTGTCATACTAGGGTTACAATTAGTTTTTGCGATCGCCCATAGCGGAGGGGCGGCTTTCCGTCCTTGGGCAGAAAAATATATTGGACCAAGGCTTTATCGCATTATCTTTGCATTAATTAGCCTCCCTTTGGCTGTGATCTTAATTGTTTACTTTTTTAATCACCGTTATGATGGCTGGCAACTTTGGCAAGTACAAGGCATACCAGGTGTAAAAACATTAGTCTGGGTACTGTCAGCTATATCCTTTTTATTTTTATATCCGGCTACCTTCAATCTACTAGAAATTGCTGCCATTCAAAAGCCCCAAGTTCATCTTTATGAAACAGGCATTATCCGTATTACCCGTCACCCGCAAATGGTAGGACAAGTTATTTGGTGCGTAGCTCATACCCTGTGGTTGGGTACTAGCTTCACTCTTGTTACCTCCATCGGTTTGGTACTACATCACCTATTTGGAGTATGGCATGGCGATCGCCGTTTAAGTCAACGTTATGGAGAAGCCTTTGAACTTGTCAAACAGCGAACTTCCATTATCCCCTTCCAAGCGATTATTGATGGTCGTCAATCCCTACACTGGCAGGAATTTCTCCGCCCTGCTTATTTAGGAGTTGCCATTTTCACAGGTCTATTATGGTGGTCTCACCCCTTGTTATTAGTGGCAACAAGTAGGATAATGTGGTAGTTTAGTGTGATCCCCAAGATCAACAAAACATATAAATTTAACAAAACTTTGTCTTAATCACGTGCTACCAAAACAATGTACAATAAACTCAAACATATATCATTAGACTTTCTCCCACTGGGATCAGAAAAAGAATTTATCCACCAAGTTTCAGTGGGCTTTATACTTGTAAACAAGAAATAGCCATCCACCTTACTGGAAAAAGATAATAAGTAGCAATGTAGATACTGCAATAACCCGCACTGTCAGCATTGTCAAATTTTTCAACAGCAGTAGCAATCAAGATTAGAAATGTAGAACAGCCAGCGCGGTATACACGGTGGCTTTTTTGTCAGCAGGAAACATCAAAATTTTTAATAGCACAAGTCACCAAGTCAGGAGTAAAACCCTGTTGTTTGCTGAATTTCATCAATACTACGGTGCGTTGACACGAACAATTGATATCCTTATCACCTTGTCCATTGCTATAAAATTTAAAATTCAAAATGGTATAAATTACCAATTTGTTCCTGCTGACAACCAACTTTTGATATAAAAACCTTATAATCACAAGAGGCATCATGGTGTTGTCGGTTAATGAACAGACATTTACTCAAGAAGTTTTAGAATCCCCTGTTCCCGTTTTAGTGAATTTTGAAGCTCCCTGGTGTGGCCTTTGCCGCATCATTCACCCACTGTTATCACAATTTCAGACTCAATGTGGTGATGAATTGAAATTGGTGGGAGTTAACGCTGATCAAAATTTCAAGCTGTCAAATACTTATAGACTGAAATCATTACCAACCTTGCTGTTGATAGAAAAAGGTGTTGTTAGACAAAGACTAGAAGGTTTTCGCAGCAGAGACGATTTACGTCTAGCCTTAGAAGGAATTAGACTCGCATATACAAATCAAGAAAAAATAGATACAGCAGGAGTCAGGAGTCAGGAGTCAGGAGTCAGGAGGTAAGAGGTAGGGGAAGTAGGGGAGGTAGGGGGAGTAGGGGAGTAGGGGAGGTAGGGAGAAAAGATTTACCACTGACAACTGACAACTGACAACGAACAACTGACAACTGACCAAATATAAAACCATGCTTAACACCCCACTCAAAGGGTATCGAGTGGGGTATTTTATCCTCAAGGGTGTGTGTCACAATTATGAGCAGTTGGTGAAAATTTTCAGTTAACTGAAGTTTGAAGTGGGAAAATTCAAGCTAACTTGAAGATATTGGGCTATCAAAAGCAGTAGAGATTAGTAAATAATTTCTAGTCTTTCATCCCCAAATACAAACCCTCACTCCATTGAATTTTCATTTTTTCATCTTCTCATTTGTTCGTACAGAATTCTAAAAGTAGGCGTTAGTGATGGAAGTAATCTATCAGTATGCCTGGCTGATTCCAGTATTACCTCTTTTGGGAGCAACACTGGTCGGTCTAGGGCTAATCTCGATAAATCAGGTGACAAACCGCCTGCGACAACTAAATGCTGTAGTCATTATCTCCCTCATGGGAGCATCTATGGCGCTGTCGTTGGCTTTGCTGTGGAGTCAAATTCAAGGCCATGCGCCTTATCTTTGGACTTTGGAATGGGCATCAGCAGGTAATTTTCACCTAACGATGGGCTACACTATTGACCACCTGACATCTCTAATGCTGGTGATTGTTACAACAGTAGCCGTTTTGGTGATGATTTACACCGATGGCTATATGGCACATGATCCGGGTTACGTGCGATTTTATGCCTATCTCAGCTTATTTGGCTCTTCAATGTTGGGTCTGGTGGTCAGTCCTAACCTAGTACAAGTTTACATTTTCTGGGAATTGGTGGGGATGTGTTCCTACCTCCTAGTGGGCTTTTGGTACGATCGCAAAGCCGCAGCGGATGCTT
The DNA here is from genome assembly GCF_009711935.1 of Dolichospermum sp. UHCC 0259. Taxonomy (GTDB): domain Bacteria; phylum Cyanobacteriota; class Cyanobacteriia; order Cyanobacteriales; family Nostocaceae; genus Dolichospermum. The sequence goes on from NZ_VIKX01000108.1 coordinate 16,494, forward strand.
GTCAAAAGGCATTTGTGACAAACCGGGTGGGTGACTTCGGTTTATTATTGGGGATTTTGGGGCTGTTCTGGGCGACAGGCAGCTTTGATTTTATGATTATGGGCGATCGCCTATCCAACCTAGTAGAAACCGGTTCTATTAGCAATTTCCTCGCCATTGTCTTAGCTATTCTCGTCTTCCTCGGACCCGTTGCTAAATCTGCCCAATTCCCCCTCCATGTCTGGCTACCAGATGCAATGGAAGGTCCTACACCTATTTCTGCCCTCATCCATGCGGCAACAATGGTGGCGGCGGGTGTATTCCTAATTGCCCGGATGTACCCAGTATTTGAAAATGTCCCAGCAGCAATGAACGTCATTGCTTATACTGGCGCATTTACCGCGTTTTTGGGGGCTACCATCGCCATTACCCAAAACGACATCAAAAAGGGTTTGGCTTATTCCACCATTTCCCAACTGGGTTACATGGTCATGGCTATGGGTGTGGGTGCTTACAGTGCGGGATTATTCCACCTCATGACCCACGCTTATTTTAAAGCGATGCTATTCTTGGGTTCTGGTTCGGTAATTCATGGCATGGAAGCAGTTGTTGGTCATGATCCTGTATTAGCGCAGGATATGCGTTTAATGGGCGGACTGCGGAAATATATGCCGGTGACAAGTTTCACCTTTTTGATTGGTTGCTTGGCCATTGCGGGGATTCCTCCTTTTGCTGGTTTCTGGTCAAAAGATGAGATTTTAGGCGCGGCTTTTGCTGCTAACCCCTTCCTGTGGTTTATTGGTTGGGTGACAGCAGGGATTACAGCTTTTTATATGTTTAGAATGTATTTCTCAACATTTGAAGGTAAATTCCGGGGTAATGACGAGAAAATCAAGGTAAAACTCAAAAATGCGGCTGCTGCTTTAGCTGAAAAGTCAGGGACATTAGAATTAGCGCCTAATTTTGGACCTGGGGCGATGAAAAAGGGAGAATTGGAAAGTCACTCCCATGACTCCCACAGCCATGAGCCTCATGAGTCTCCTTGGACGATGAGTTTACCGTTGGTGGTGTTGGCTATTCCTTCGATGTTGATTGGTTTGGTGGGGACACCTTACGCCAATTATTTTGAGCAGTTTATCTTTTCTCCTAACGAAACTTTAGCAGAAGTTATGGAAAAGGCTGCGGAGTTTGACCCCCATGAGTTTTATGTGATGGCGGGTAGTTCTGTGGCGATTTCTGTGGTGGGGATTACTTTGGCGGTGCTGATGTATTTGGCTCGTAAAATTGATCCGAGTGCGATCGCTAAAAACATTCAACCGCTATACGATCTATCTTTGAACAAGTGGTACTTTGATGATATTTATCATCGTGTCTTTGTGCTTGGTTTGCGTCGTGTGGCTAGACAAGTTATGGAAGTTGATTTCCGCGTTGTTGACGGCGCTGTTAATCTCACGGGTTTCTTTACTCTTGTCAGTGGTGAAGGTTTGAAATACTTGGAAAGCGGTCGGGTTCAATTCTATGCCTTAATCGTTTTTGGGGCTGTTTTGGGCTTGGTGATCGTTTTTGGTGTTACCTGATTTTAATGGGGGCGGGCGTTTGTCCGCCCCTGGATTGTTTTTTTGCACGCAAAGGCGCAGAGTCGCAGAGTTAATGAACCACGAAGGCACGAAGGACACGAAGGAAGAAGGAAGAAGAAAAGAAAGAAAATTGAGAGATGGGGTTGAAAATGGCATTTATCACAAATAAATAATAAGTTATAATTAAAACAAATTATTATAAAAATGTATGACTACTCAAATTAATGCTCCTCCTGCTGTTGATTATGCACCTCTGGAATTACAAGGGGAATTAATAGCTATACAAGAATTAACGATTGAGGAATTATTAAATATTGCTCGAAGTCAAATTCCAGAAAGTCAGCAAGAATTACATTTTCAACTGTTAGAAAAAAATCAAAATAATCAATTAAGTGAATCAGACAAACTATTATTGAAATCACTGCGAGTGAGTGCTGATTATTTAATGTTAAAAAAAGCTTATGCCTATGCACTTTTAAAGTGGAAAGGTTTTTCTCTTCCAGATTTTGAGCAATTAGTATAATACCAGTGTCATCCATTTCTAAATCAGTTCGTCAACAAGTTATTAATGAGGCTGGCTATAGATGTGAATATTGTCGTACATCTAGCCGTTTAACAGGTATGCCTTTGGTTATGGATCATATTTTGCCTAGTTCATTAGGGGGAAATGATGAGCGAGAAAATTTAGCGGCTTGTTGTTATCGTTGTAATGAATTTAAAGGAGCGAAAATAACTGCTAATGATCCTGTAACTAATGAATCTGTATCTTTGTTTAATCCTCGTCAACAAGGATGGTTAGATCATTTTCAATGGGCAAATGGTGGTACTCATATTATTGGGATAACTGCTATTGGCAGAGGTACGGTTTTAGCTTTACGATTAAATAATGAAGATGTTGTCCAAGCTAGGGCAATTTGGATTGGTTTAAGTTGGCATCCTCCTGATGATTAGTGATGGGGATTTTTTGGGTTTTTATTTCATGCAAAGAAGCAAAAAACACAAAGTTAAGATACAAAGATAAATTTAAGATTGAGGTTAAAAAGTGGGTGTTAAAATAATTTACGATAAAATCCAATTTCTAAATTTTTCCATTTGATTCTCTTTTACTGCTTCTAAAGCGATATTGGCATTAATTACCATTTCTCTAAAATAAAATTCTAAAGGCATAATTTCATCATCGTTAGTAGTCTGATATATTTTATATGCAATATCATCTAATAAAGAGTAACAATATTCTCGGCTACGTTTTGCATAGTAATCTAAAAGTTTACTTTTGGTACTACTGGAATGAACAAGCATATTACGAATACGATAAATGTTATAAACATCATCTTTGAGTTCAATAATTTTTTTAATTAAGTATTCTTCTCCATAATCTTTGTTATACAAAATCTCATTTAATTCATTTAATGCAGGAAATTCCTGGTTTTGAGTATTTAATTGTCTCTTGATTTCAGGTATTTTTTCTATAAACTTATGTAGTTTTTCACTCTCCCCCCACTTTCGAGAGTTTATAGGGTAGGTAGAAGTAGG
>NZ_VIKX01000109.1 GCF_009711935.1 Dolichospermum sp. UHCC 0259
CCTACTTCTACCTACCCTATAAACTCTCGAAAGTGGGGGGAGAGTGAAAAACTACAGATCGCTTTCATCTAAACCTTGATGACGATTTTTGTCTAAAAGAGATTCAATTTCAGCCTGAACCATAGGAGAAAGACGGAGAGTTAAAATTTCTTGAGGAGACGGTAACTTTGCCAAAAACTCTAAAACTTCAGTTAGTCCAGAAAAACCTGTCGCCGGATTAGCACTAATTTCTCGCAATCCTAAAGCCAAAATTTGGGGTAAATCTTCCTTGCGAGATTCTAAATTTCGCGCCATTTCATCAGGTATGTCTAAAGTAATTTGCATAATTTTTTGCTCTTCGGTAATATAAATTATATATAAATTGCCTCAGCTAAAACACGCTCACGAATCCGGGGTTTAAGCCCATTCTTAGTAACAACATCCACCTTCAAGCCAAACAACTGACTTAAATAATCCCTAAGTTCCACCAACATAATAAAAGTAGGCGCTGTTTTATAATCAACCAAAATATCTATATCACTTGCTTCCGTTTCCTCTCCCCTAGCATAAGAACCAAAGATCCCAATTTCTGTAATTTGATAAATTTCACAGAGAGATTGCTTTTGTAGTGATAAAACTTGTCGAATTTCATGAATACTTTTTATCATATTTTATCGTCAGCCACAGTTAATTTAATCTTAACAAACACAATTATTTCCGCCTTGCTTGCAATTTTTTCATCCCTTCCAAGACTGCACCCGACTTTCTGCTTCCATCGGTAATACCTCCGCCCGTTGACGAATACGAGCAAGCACTTCATCCCGTTGCCCATAACGTTTTTGCAACAAATCACTGACTTCTTGCTCCATCGAAATCCCCTTTTGTGCCGCCAAGCGTTTAATGCGCTCAAGCAACTCATCAGATATATTGCGAATGGTAATTGTTGCCATACTGCCTCCTTTGCTAGTGCTAGTCTACTACTGGCTCATGTTGGCGTTTGATGATAGCTCTGTAAATCTCTGTCTAGTGACCAGATAAATACTTCACTCATGGGGAAACGTTTACACGATTTATTAAATTCTTCAATGATGCTGAGATCCCCGAAGCTTGTTCCTTCTTGTTTATCGGGAGCTTTGTTTTTACCAGCCAACTCCGGGAACTGGTCAATCCATAACATTATCTCTGTTGTGTTTGGGAATGTAGTAGTTCGCCAGGGAGCTTCACCTGTGAATGCTTCTTTAACTGCTTTAACAAAACGTAAGGCTGTTATCCTTCGCATTGTGCCGTCGCCGTTTTGGGCAATATGGTTGCCTGTTTCGAGTATCGTCGCCATAGGCAACAGAAAAGTACAGCCAGATTGAGCATAGGTCTGAAAATCTTCGAGAACTGATGCTCTATGTTGATTATAGTTGGGAACGTTAAGTATTTCCAGGAATATGCTGGTATCAATCAGACAAATACTACTCATTGTCGTACTCCTGCAAACGAGACAGCCAGGCCAGTGCTTGCTGTTTTCTGTCTTCAGGTGTGTGCGGTGACTTAACGAACCTATCCACTACTCCAGCAGTTACCAGTTGTCCTAATGGTCCTTGCGATATGAGACTGGGGAAATCATACATATCCCCAAGCCTGATCAGGCGACTATTTCCTTGATTCTCTTCCTCTGGATCTCGGAAACAAAAGACTACATCGCCTAAAGCAGCATCGGGTAAAGCATCCATTAGGGCTGGGTTGTGTGTGGAAAGCAGCACTCGTAATTTACGCCGCTCGGCGATATCTCGGATGCTAGACAGTAGATGCTTGGCACGGTTGGGATGAACGCCGTTGTCAATTTCTTCGATAACTACCAAACTTCCTTCAGTTGCCGATAGCATAGCTGCTGCGATCGCTAATACCCGCAATGTGCCATCTGATAATAATGCGGCTTCACAATAGCGATGGGTATTACCAAAAGTTTCCGCTAGTCGCACCATGACTTCATCTCGTGGCCCAACAAGGAAATCTAGCCCATCTATAGCCTGTTCTGGTAAACTTTGGATAAAGTTGAGAATTGCCTGTTGATTTTTGGGTTGGTTCTCCCACAAGCGATAGAGAACGCTGGACAGATTAGTACCATCTTCTTGTAATCGCTTATCAGATTTGAAGCTGTACTCGCGCATTTTGGCGGGAACGGGATCTAGAAACAGGATATTCTGTAAGACTCGTTGATATTCGCGGACTGTCTCCGGAATTATCTTTTGGGAATTTTCATATTTGGCATCAAAACGGGCAGGGCTGTCTAATTGCACAAAGATAGCCGTTTGATCACTACACGTTATTCGTGGCTTGTTCTTTCCTTTGGTAAAATTGTTATATGCCACACTAACATCAGTATTTATCCCTTCAGAAGGCTGATTTAGCTCATATAGCGGGACTGGATTTGTCGAGTCAATAATTCGTTCGCTACTGATATGCAGTTCTCCATCACGCACATTGAGGGTTATATTGAGTTCGTTCCACTCTGTTGAGTCTAAACGGCAACCGATGGTAAAACTTGATTCTCCCCGATGACACAAATCATTGACTCGACCGCGTACAACACGTTCTGCACTATTCACCGCATATTGAATGCTGGAGAGTTTTTGCCCTTGTGCCAGCCATGACAGAAAGCGCAAACCTTCCAGGGCGTTACTTTTACCTGCGGCATTAGCTCCTATTAGGACAGTCAAAGATCCTAGAGGCAATCGGCTCTTCGACAGGTGGGACATTGAGCCTGCCGAACTGTTCAGAGTTCCGCTTGTACTGTAACTTTTAAAGTTGGCGAGGGTAAATTCGGTTAGCATGGCACTCATCTTACAATTTTCCTCTAAATGCTCGATTTTATAGTGAAGCAAAGAGGAGATTACGCAAATATATTCGTCAGTATTCGCTCTTGTTGCTCCTGTTTAACTTTGTACTTTTTTACTGCTTTATTGAGTATGAATAAGCATATATAGCATTTCCTAGTCTAACGGGGTACAAATTTATCTGTGTTTATCTGCGCTCATCCTTTTCCATCTGCGGTTAATTTTTTTTGCTCATACCTCACTTAAATGGGAATTGCTATAGTAATTCTAAATAAAATGTGAATGCCTTTTGTTGCCTGTTTTATCATTCAATATGGCTACGCCTCGCCAGCTATAATAACTCAAATCTGATTGCTATATCACCAGAATAATCCACTTGTTTATTTGGATATTTACAAGTGTAAATAGTTGTCACAGCAAAGATAGATTTTAAATTTCAATCATGAAATTGGAAATAAATGGAGATG
>NZ_VIKX01000010.1 GCF_009711935.1 Dolichospermum sp. UHCC 0259
TTTATTTTTTTCAAAATGAGAATTGCTGAGAAATAGCCTCAGAAGGCATAAAACCCGAAGAATATACCAAAATATAGTCCGCTGCTTAGGTCGTCACCCCAACAAAGCCGAATTAGGTATGTTTGGGGTGATGTGGTCAGAACATTGCTGTTATAAAAATTCTCGCCCTTTACTCAAGCAGTTTCCCACGACAGGACCCCGTATGTTCAATAGCCCAAGAACATTCTAACCGGCGCAGTTGTCCAGGCGCACAGGTTTCTGCTAATAAATGGGGATTAGTATAATCTGCTAAAGCCGCAAATAACATACCTCTAGCAGCGTCAATTTCTGCATTTCTGCGGCTAATATCTTGTAATTGCATAGCAAAACGTAAACGGTTTATAGCTTGCACAAATAAACCATAGGCTCTAATTAAAACGGTGCGATGTTGTTCAAATTTTATATTTTGGGCTACCTGTTCAATTAACTGTCTAATTTCTGCTCCTTGGTCTTTTAAGGCTTGTTAAAGGTAAAAAATGTATTTTTTTAGCTAAAGTAGAGAGTAAGGGAATACTGATTGTGTAATAATCTAGACAAAGAGAGCTAAGGCATCACTATGGTTACTCAACTTTTAGATAATCGCTACCAAATTGTGCGAGTATTAGGCGGTGGAACTTTTGGGCAAACATTTTTATCTAAAGATATCAAACGTCCTGGTCATCCTGAATGTGTTGTAAAGCAACTGCGCTACCTGAGTAATGATCCCCAATCTTTGCAAATTGCTAGTCGTTTATTTAAACAAGAAGCGGAAATTTTAGAAAAGTTAGGTAAACACCCTCAAATTCCTACACTTTTAGCTGATATTGAGGAAAATCAAGAATTTTATTTAGTTCAAGAATTTATTGATGGACATCCTTTAACGGATGAAATTATCCCTGGTCAACCTTGGAATGAAGACCAAGTTATTAAGTTATTGATAGATGTATTAAAAATTTTAGACTATGTGCATCAAGAGAGAATCATTCATCGAGATATTAAACCTGATAATTTAATGCGTCGTGATTCTGATAATCAAATAGTTTTGATTGATTTTGGTGCAGTTAAAGAACTCAGAACACAAATAGCACAAAAGCAAATTAATCAAACTGTCTCTATTGGTACTCCTGGTTATATGCCTATAGAACAATTTCATGGAAAGCCACAATTTAATAGTGATATTTATGCTGTGGGAATGATTGCTATTCAAGCACTTTTAGGAATAGATGCAAATGAATTGCAAGAATTAAGAAATCCGAATAATAATCAAGTTATTTGGCGTAAACAACAACAGTTGAAATCAAAAGTAGCCAATGTAATAGATAAAATGGTATCTCCAGGTTATCAGCGTCGCTATCAATCAGTAACAGATGTTCTAGCTGATTTGGAGAAGATTCTAGCTATCTCCGAGTCAAAAGCAAGTTCCACTAATAACAATAAAAAGTATAAACATAAAAAGCAATTAAATATGATTTTTGCATGGGTATTAGCAGTGATTGGTATTACTGGATTAGCCATACTTTTATATAATCAGTTACCCCAAATCAAAGCTGGAAAATTCTATAAACAAGGTATCGAGAAATTAAAGAAAGAAGATAAGCAAGGAGCAATTGAAGAATTTACCGAAGCAATAAAGATTTATCCTAACTATTCTGAAGCTTTCTATGAAAGGGCAAAAGTTCACTATAATCTTGGAGAGTATAAAGAAGTAATTGAAGATACCTCAGAGGCAATTAGAATTAATCCTGGGTATGCTGATGCTTATAGTGATAGGTGTGGTACATACTTTATTATGAAAGAATACCAGAAAGCAATTGATGATTGTACTAAAGTGATTGGTCTAAACCCAAAATTTGATTTACCTTATCTTAATAGAGGTATTTCTTACTCCAAAATTGAGAAAAACCAGGAAGCAATTGAGGATTTAAATAAGTTTATTCAATCGAAACCTAATGATTCAATAGGCTATCTTAATCGGGGTATTGTTAAAGGAAAATTAAAAGACTTTAGGGAAGCAATTGAAGATTATAACCAAGCCTTAAAACTCTCTCCCGAAAGTCCAGATATATATTATAACAGAGGTATTGCTTACTTTGATTTAAAAGAATATCCACAAGCAATTAAAGATTATAGCCAAGCAATTAAACTTAACCCAGACTACCCAGATGCCTACTATAATAGAGGTTATGTTTACAGATATTTAAACGATAAGCAAGCTGCAATTAAGGATTTTGAACAAGCTGCAAAATTATATACAGCTAAAAATTTACAAGATGGATATAACAATGCACAGGAACAAATTAGACAAATTCAAAATCAACTAAAGCTAGAACCTATAAGAGCATTGTGGTAAAATGGAAATTTTATCAAAGGCATGAAAACATCTAAATTCTAGATCCCTGACTTCACGAAAATATCCCCAATTGTTAACATCAATAAATAATTTACCCAAAGTATTTATTATTCCACCGCAAAACCTGTAAATTGCCGCTTATAAGGAGCATGAAATCCTAAAACAATATCTTCTTTAGGGACACCAGCAGCGATTAATTCATTAGCAACACCAATTTCTGTACCATCTCTTTGTATCCAGATTTTATCATCTTTAATATCAACATGAATAATCACCCCATAGGTTCTGATTTGTTGTTTCCAACCAATATTTAATACTTGATAATGATGACGTTGGGTATCAAACAGCAATTGAATTTCTGTACCATTAGCTGTATCATTACGAGAATGATTACTTAAAATATCTTGAATAATTTGTGAATAATTTATTCTTTCCATAAAACAATCTCCTGCTTGAAAGAATCAAAAATTAAAACCTTAATTTGATATTCTTTTAAAGATTCTTGGATAAATTGACGAGAGAAAAAATCTCGATATGTGTCTTGGCTAATAGCTAAATACAAAACCCGTTCAGGTTGTTCTTTTTTTAATGCTAACCGATAATTGAGAGTTTGACCTAATGCAAGATGAAAATCAGTTACTTCAGATGTACCTACAAAAGATTTAACTTCTACAGCTATTTGTTGACCTTGTTTTTGCGCTGCTAATAGTCTTTCTGCTCCTAAGTCTACAAAAAATTCGATATCATCAACTTTAATATACAGTGGATCATGGGTGATTTTCCAACCATCTTTTTCTAAGGCATTACGTACAGATTCATGAAATATATCTTTAGATGGCATAAGCAAACAATTAATTAACATCAATAATTATATCTAAAATCTCTTTCAATCTCATAAAACATTAGTATCTATAACTAGCTTCATGAAATTATCTCAAAAATTTCCTCATCTGTGTAAACTGTTTCATTCTTTTGCATCAAGTAAGAACGCAATACACGGAATTTGTGTGTAAAGATGTAGTCTTCAATAGCTTTACCAACTAAACTATCAGCAGATATACCTTCAGTTTGAGTAATTTCTAAAAGTGCTGCTTTAAGTTCTGGAGTAATGGCAATGGTTAGGGTATCTTGCATATTTTATCAGCGAGCTACATGGTTAATTATACAATAGATTGAGCTACCATATCTATTTTCACAAATAAAGTCAAAAATTTACTTCTTTAACCAAGATGAAAACATCCACTGACAGACAACGCACCCTAGAAATGGCTTGTATTTCTTTAGCAGATAAATCTTTTTCTAAACCTATTTATCTCTTTCCCCTAGATAGTTTCTTGATGTTTCTTAATATCTGCTAATATTTCATCCATTGTTACATTATCTAACCATTGATGACGTTCTTCTGTATAGTCTCCACTACCATTATCAAATTGACGAATAAATCTGATAGCGTCAACATATCCTAAAGCATCTACGAGAGCTTTAAATCCTTTTCTGTATAGTTCAATTGGGGTCATTTTCTCCTCCTTGTACAATATTATTGGTAGCTTCTGCTAACCAAATCATTGGATTAGCAACTATTATATTTATATTATCCTTATAGCTTAATGATTTTGACAATAGACGGCTATCAGTAGTTAGAAAAATATCAGCGTTTTTTTTCAGCACAAGCCAGATGAAAAGCATCAAATTTTTTAATATTAAAGGTTGTTAATTCTATTGCTCGTTGAGTAATTTCTTCTGTGACTAAAATCTTATCATGAGCCATTGTTAAAACTTTTTGTACTTGTTCTCTCCTGTTTATATCTGGAGTTCTGGCAATTTCTAATTCTAAAGCTGTGCTGCTGACTAATTGCCATTTTCCAGATAGACAATGATTGATAATTTCTAAAATTGCTTCAGTTTCTAACCTAATTCACCATTGGGTTTGGTCATTAAAAGGACGATTAAGGCAACAAACATCTAAATATATTTTATGTTGTTTATTCATATTTTCAGAACATAGTGTTACCAATGTTATTATTAATTATTAGTATCTATAACTAGCTTCATGAAATTATTTCAAAAATTCCCTCATCTGTGTAAACTGTTTCATTCTTTTGCATCAAGTAAGAACGCAATGCACGGAATTTGTGTGTAAAGATGTAGTCCTCAATAGCTTTCCCAATTAAACTATCAGCAGATATACCTTCAGTTTGAGTAATTTCTAAAAGTGCTGCTTTCAGTTCTGGAGTAATAGTAATGGTTAGGGTATCTTGCATATTTTATCAGCGAGCTACATAATTAATTATACAATAAATCAAACTATTGATTACAAATAGATGTTAATATGAAAGTAAGATTAGTAATTCAGCGACTAGAAGCTGATGGTTGGTATTTAGCCAGAACTAGAGGAAGTCACCGACAGTTTAAACATCCTGATAAACTTGGTACAGTTAGTTACAGTTTCCGGTAAACCTAATATTTATGTACCCATTGGTACATTAAAAAGTATTTGGAGACAAGCAAAATTGGAGGAAGAATAATGCGTTATACAGTAGTAATTGAAAAAGGAAATACCAGTTATGGTGCTTATGTTCCTGACTTACCCGGTTGTATAGCTGTAGCTGAAACATTAGCAGAAGTTCCACAACTAATTGTAGAGTCCATAGAATTTCATATAGAAGGTTTAATAGAGTCAGGTTTACCAATTCCTCAACCTACAAGTATCGCTCAAGAAGTTGAAGTTTTAATTTAATACAGTTTGTTTTAGGAGTTTATAAAATATGATTGCTTCTCCAGATTTTTACATCACACCAGAAGAATATTTAGCAATGGAAGAAAAAAGCACAGTTAAACATGAATATATTGATGGATATATTTATGCAATGGCTGGCGTACTTGATCCTCATGTTACTATAGCGGGGAATATATTCTCTTTACTCCGTAATCATGTGCGGGGTTCTGGTTGTCGGGTATATATTGCGGATATGAAAGCGAGAATAGAATCTTTAAATAGATTTTACTATCCTGATGTGATGGTAACTTGTGATGCAAGAGATCAAGAAACTCCAGGTTATAAAAGATTTCCTTGTTTAATAATAGAAGTTTTATCTAATTCTACAGAAGGATTTGATAGAGGTGATAAATTTGCTGATTATCAAATTATGGAAACTTTGCAAGAATACGTTTTAATTAATTCGAAAAAACCAAGAGTTGAATGTTTTAGACGCAATGATGATGGACTTTGGATTTTACAGTCTTATGTAGGTGAACAAGCATCATTTCAATTACAAACTATCAATTTTGCAGGGACAATGACAGAACTTTATGAAGATGTGAATTTTCATCCTCTTGAATCAGAAAAACCTGAGAACAAGATGGCATAAATAATAATCTAGCCAAAAAATGTGACAAGATTTAAAAAAAAGTCGGGAATCTTCAGATAGAATATTTCTCTGTCCTCTTGGTGCATAATTTCCATGACCACCACTTCCGAACATCCCTTTTCTCCCCAAGAAATTGCCTCAGAAGGCATAAAACCAGAAGAATATACCGAAATCGTCCGCCGCTTAGGTCGTCATCCCAACAAAGCCGAATTAGGTATGTTTGGGGTGATGTGGTCAGAACATTGCTGTTATAAAAATTCCCGCCCTTTACTCAAACAGTTTCCCACGACAGGACCCCGCATTCTCGTTGGACCCGGTGAAAATGCCGGAGTTGTGGATATCGGCGACGGACTACAATTAGCGTTTAAAATAGAATCCCATAACCACCCTTCCGCCGTTGAACCATTTCAAGGTGCAGCAACCGGAGTAGGTGGGATATTAAGAGATATCTTTACAATGGGGGCGCGTCCCATAGCCTTATTAAACTCTTTGCGGTTTGGAGATTTGAATGATCCGAAAACCCAAAGATTGTTTACAGGTGTAGTATCTGGTATTTCACATTATGGTAATTGCGTTGGAGTTCCGACTGTAGGTGGTGAAGTGTATTTTGACCCTGCCTACTCTGGAAATCCCCTGGTTAACGTCATGGCTTTGGGTTTGATGGAAACGTCAGAAATTGTCAAATCAGGGGCTTCTGGCTTCGGAAATCCCGTGCTGTATGTGGGTTCAACCACCGGACGGGATGGCATGGGCGGCGCGAGTTTTGCCAGTGCCGAATTAACTGATGAATCAATGGATAACCGTCCCGCTGTGCAAGTGGGAGATCCATTTGTCGAAAAGTCTTTAATTGAAGCTTGTTTAGAGGCATTTAAAACCGGGGCTGTAGTTGCGGCACAGGATATGGGGGCTGCGGGTATTACCTGTTCAACTTCGGAAATGGCTGCTAAAGGTGGTGTCGGGATTGATTTCGATTTAGATAAAATTCCGGTGCGGGAATCGGGAATGATTCCTTATGAATACCTGCTGTCGGAATCTCAAGAACGAATGTTGTTTGTTGCCGAAAAGGGACGAGAACAGGAGTTAATTGATATTTTTCACCGTTGGGGACTGCAAGCGGTGGTTGCGGGTACGGTAATTGAAGAACCTATTGTCAGAATTTGGTTTGAGGGGAAAATTGCGGCGGAAATTCTCGCTGATGCTTTGGCGGAAAATACGCCTTTGTATGAAAGGGAATTATTAACAGAAGCCCCCGAATATGCCCAAAAAGCTTGGCAATGGACAAGTGATGATTTACCTGTTTGTAATGCTGCGGGTATTGAAATTGTGGGAAGTTTGCAAAGTTGGAATCAGATTTTATTGACTTTGCTAGATACTCCTTCCATTGCTTCTAAAAGCTGGGTTTATCGCCAATATGATCATCAAGTTCAGAATAATACAGTATTGTTACCCGGTGGTGCAGATGCGGCTGTGATTCGTATCCGTCCTTTAGAAGCACCCCAAAATCCAAAATCCAAAATCCAAAATCTAAAATCGGGCGTTGCGGCTACGGTAGATTGTAATTCTCGTTATGTCTATCTTGATCCTTATGAGGGTGCTAAGGCAGTGGTGGCGGAAGCTGCCCGAAATCTTAGCTGTGTGGGTGCTGAACCCATCGCTGTGACAGATAACCTCAATTTTGGTAGTCCAGAAAAACCCATTGGTTATTGGCAATTAGCGTCTGCTTGTCGGGGTTTAAGTGAAGGTTGTCGAGAGTTGGGAACGCCGGTAACTGGGGGGAATGTCTCTCTCTACAATGAAACTTTTGACGCGGACGGTAATCCCCAACCAATTTACCCGACTCCGGTTGTGGGTATGGTGGGGTTGATTCCTGATTTAACAAAAATTTGTGGACAAGGTTGGCAAAATGCAGGTGATATAATTTATCTTCTGGGTTTATCAATTCAATCTAGATCCCCCCAACCCCCCTTAGAAAGGGGGGCTATAGAGTCGAATTTAGAAAGGGGGGCTATAGAGTCTAGAATGGGATTGGGGGCTTCTGAATATTTGGCAACGATTCATCATACGATCGCAGGGAAGCCACCTAGAATTGATTTTGATTTAGAACGCTGTGTCCAAAAAGCTTGTCGTCATGGTATTCGCGCTGGTTGGGTAAATTCTGCCCATGATTCGGCTGAGGGTGGTGTGACTGTTGCTATAGCGGAATCTTGTCTGTCGGGAAATTTGGGGGCGGAAATTAGTTTCCCAATTTCTGCAAATCATGATTCACGATTGGATGAAGTTCTTTTTGGTGAAGGTGGGGCGAGAATTTTAGTTTCTGTCAGTGAAGAAAACCAAGAAATTTGGGAATCCTACTTACAGGAGCATCTCCCCGATAAGTGGCAAAAACTAGGAACAGTAGCTAATTCTGGTACTTTGGAGATTTTAACCGCAGATAACCATCAGTTACTCCAGGTTAGTCTCAAAGATATGAGCGATCGCTATTTTCAGGCAATCTCCAACCGTCTCGCTATCTACACCAATACCTAATCACCAGCAAAAATCAAGGATTCAACATGAAAATTTACAATTCATACTCAATCCTTGACCAATTTACGGTACTGTTTTAATGGATGGTTAAAGATTTGTTAAGACGTAGGAAGAAGGTGACAGGTGACAGATAACAGAGGAAAGAGAAGAGACAAGATAAGTATTTTTCTCCCCTGCTCCCCTGCTCCCCTGCTCCCCAATCCCTAATCCCCAATTTCCATTGACTCGACACCCCACCAGGAGCAATACCAGCATGATTCCCCTTAATTCCGTTATCTTGGATGAAAACCGCCCTGACAAGCCAGAAGAAGCTTGTGGTGTGTTTGGCATTTACGCCCCAGAACAAGACGTTGCTAAATTGACCTACTTTGGATTGTATGCTCTTCAGCATCGGGGTCAAGAATCTGCTGGGATTGCTACCTTTGATGGTTCTCACGTCCACCAGCACAAAGATATGGGCTTGGTGTCTCAAGTCTTTAATGAAGCCATTTTAGATGAGTTACCCGGAAACCTGGCAGTTGGTCATACTCGCTATTCCACTACCGGTTCTAGTCGCAAAGTTAACGCCCAACCTGCTGTAGTAGAAACTCGGTTGGGTTTATTGGCACTTGCACATAACGGTAATTTAGTCAATACCGTAAAACTGCGAGAAGAGTTACTCAAAGATAAGTTTAACTTAGTCACGACCACCGACTCAGAAATGATTGCTTATGCGATCGCTCAAGAAGTCAATGCCGGTGCAGACTGGGTAACAGGCGCTATGAGTGCCTTTCATCGTTGCGAAGGCGCATTTAGTCTCACCATTGGCACACCAGAAGGCGTAATGGGAGTCCGTGATCCTAATGGTATTCGTCCCTTAGTAATTGGCACGTTAGATAGTAACCCTGTCCGCTATGTTCTCGCTTCCGAAACTTGCGGTTTAGATATTATTGGTGCAGAATATCTGCGTGATGTCCAACCAGGAGAATTAGTTTGGATCACCGAAACCGGTTTAGAATCATTTCAATGGCATCAACAATCAGAACGCAAACTTTGTATCTTTGAAATGATCTACTTTGCCCGTCCTGATAGCCTCATGCACGACGAAACTTTATACAGTTATCGAATGCGGCTAGGACGGAAAATGGCGGCTGAATCCCCCGTAGAAGCTGATTTAGTCTTTGGTGTTCCTGATTCTGGTATCCCCGCAGCTATTGGCTTTTCCCAAGCTTCTGGTATAGCTTACGGTGAAGGACTGATTAAAAATCGCTACGTCGGCCGCACCTTTATTCAACCTACCCAAGCCATGCGAGAATCAGGGATTAAAATGAAACTTAACCCTCTCAAAGATGTTTTATTCGGTAAGCGAGTTGTAATTATTGATGATTCTATTGTCCGGGGAACTACTAGCCGCAAACTCGTTCAAGCCTTGCGTGATGCTGGTGTAGCCGAAGTTCACATGAGAATTTCTTCTCCTCCTGTAACTCATCCTTGTTTCTATGGTATTGATACCGATACCCAAGATCAATTAATTGCTGCGACGAAATCCGTCGAAGAAATAGCCAAGCAATTACAAGTTGATAGTTTAGCTTATTTGAGTTGGGAGGGAATGCTAGAAACAACCAGAGAAGATACTAATAGTTTCTGTTCGGCTTGTTTTACTGGTGATTATCCTGTTGCTATTCCTGAAAAAATGAAGCGTTCTAAGTTAATTTTGGAAAAGGTTGTAGTTTAGATAATTCTATCATCTTGTGGGGTGGGCATCCTTGGACTGAGCCTGTCGATAGCGCAGCGTGGCGTAAGCCATAGTCTTTCCCGCCTCAATATTTAACTGTCAGAATCAGGATACCCAGGATTTGAGGATTTACAGGATTTTTGTTTGATGAATTATCCGGTAAGGTGATGACATTAAGATTATTCACGGGTGAAACTCCCAAAGACATTTATAGATAATAATAACACAGGCATATTATTCAGTATTTTGGCGATAAAATAGATTTACATAGTTATGGTGAAGACTGTTATGGTAAATTACCACTTGCGCGAATGTCTTCCATCTTCTGCTGAACTTCCTGACTCTGATGATACTCCAGTGGATAACGAACTACAAAACCTGATTCCTAATTTACTAGAAGCGATTTTAGCTTTGTTTTGGAATAACCGAAATGATTGGTTTTTCGGTGTGGATATGGGTATTTACTACGCACCAAGTCAACCAGCATTAGTTCCTGATGGATTTCTAACTTTAGGTGTCGAAAGGTTTATTGGTGAAGAAGGAAGGTTAAGTTATGTATTTTGGGAAGAAGATAATATTTCTCCTATTTTTGCTTTAGAAGTTGTTTCTAAAACCTATGGCGGAGAATATGAGAAAAAGAAAATTGATTATGCTAAATTAGGGATTTTGTATTATGCAATTTATGTACCTACTCGTCAATATCGTCGCAAACGGCAACCTTTAGAAATTTATAAATTAGAAAATAGTGAATATGTTCTACAGCCTAATGCACAGGTATGGATGCCAGAAATAGGTTTAGCATTAGGAAGAGAACGGGGTACATATTTAGGACGAACGCGAGAATGGTTATATTGGTATGATCAACAAGGACAAAGATTACCAACTCCAGAAGAGTTTGCACAGCAACAACAACAACGTGCAGATCAAGAACGATTAAAAGCTGAAAGATTAGCCCAAAAATTACGCGATTTAGGGGTGAATCCAGAAGACATTTAGGAAATTAAAAATTTTCAGATTTTTTCCGATTACAGAAAGATAGATTGCTATTCTTTGCAAATTATAAACACAAAGATCCCCGATTTTTTGGTAAAGTCTGGGATCTAATTATTTCGCGTTATTTTGCCTAATCTAAGTTTTCCTTGTCTAAATTATGATCTTCATGAGGTTTTTTCATTCCTTCTTGGAAATTTCTGAGACTTCAATGTAATTAACTATAGACTTTATTTATTCTGTCCTAATTGGCATATCTAACCACTGACTCAGTGAAGAGTAAGGGTTTAGCAATGCTAAACCCTTACAAACTGGTGATTTCTATACCTAACCAATCACTTAATTCATTTGCTAACCATTCTAATTCCACTTCAGATTGAATAGTCATATTATTAACACCAAACTCAAATTTTTCCACTCCTGCCCAAAGCACCAATTTTGCAGGTACTTGAGTTTTATCTCCATCGGAATCTTTAGTAAAATACTTGGGTGTATAAACCAATTTATCAATACTTTCTCTGGAAGCTGAACGACGACGGGGGATTTTCCATTTCCCCAATTGATAATTAAGAACTATTTGTTGCTGATTTATACTAATTTTCAAACTACCATATAAACCATATAATATACCGTAAATCATCGAAAACCCTACACCCCAAAAAGGTAAGGAAAACAACGCAAAGGGTATATTACCGGGAAAAGGTGCAGAAAGAGCGCCAATAGTCCAAACTAAGATAAATAAATTCCAAAATGTGGCAAAAAACCCGATAAACACCATTGAGGATTGAAAGCCAACGGGAGGAATAGTAATGTCTAAAGTATCTTCATTTTTCCTAAGTTGAATTTTACTACCTGCCGGTTTACCAACAGGTAAAGCTATGATTTCGCTGTATTCTGGATTTTCTAAAGCGGTGAGTGCGCTAGTTGCAGTAGAAAACCGCTTTTCTAAACTGGGTTCTGTGATTTGCTGCAACCAGTTAGTAAAATTGGGACTCAGATTAGCAACTTGCTGAAATTGAATGCGAAAATCCTTTTGTGGTAAATCCGCTGGGTTAGTCCCCGTTACTAAATAAATTATTGTGCATCCTAAACTATAAAGGTCAGAAGCGGGAACGGTACACCCTCCAAACTGTTCCTGTGGCATATAACCATAAGTTCCGACAATAGTTCTTGTCCCTGTTTCTGCTGCTAGGATAGTTTGGACTGAACCAAAATCTATTAAATAAACTTCACCGACACTATTGCCCGATCGCTCTCCTAATAAAATATTGCTAGGTTTAATATCACGATGGATAACTGGTGGATTTAACTCATGTAAATATATAAGAATCTCTAAAACTGATGAAGCAATTTCTTTGACTTCAATTTCTGTAAATTTTCTCCCAGTTTGTAAATATTGTTCTAGAGTTTGGGCTGGGATATAAGTTTGGATAAGAGCAAATCCTTGATATTTAGAAGAATTTACTTCAAAATAGTCTAAGTAGGCAGGAATCTGAGAATGTGATAAAGAGTTTAAGGTTTGGGCTTCTCTCTCAAATAATTTGAGATCATCCCATTCAAAATCACTACTAAAAGCAAGTAACTTGACAATTACCGATTTTCCAGTTACTAAATCAGTAGCGAGGAAGGTTTTTCTCCCGGCTTTTTTGCCTAGCTGTTGTTGAATTTCGTAGCGATTAGCTAAGATTTCCCTATTTATCATCGCAGTCTCCTGGTATCACTTGTCAGTATAACTACCAAAATTATCGTCCCTATTGCCAATTGTTAAATTTTAATTGTTAATTTTTAATTGCTTATGCCTTCCCCACTTTGGCCTTATATTACCCCAGGTATCCCCGACGAATTATTTGAGAATTTACCAGGTATTCCTCTAAGTCAGCGAGAATTAAGATTGTTGTTGATTTCCCAATTACGATTACAAGCTGATTCGGTATTGTGGGATATTGGCGCAGGAACAGGTACAATTCCTATAGAGGTAGGTTTATTGTGTCCCCAAGGACGGGTAATTGCTATCGAACGGGACGAGGATGTGGCTAACCTCATTAAACGCAATTGCGATCGCTTTCAAGTCAAAAATGTCCAAGTCATTGAAGGTAGCGCCCCAGAATGCTTAGACCAAATCAAGTTAGCACCTGATCGCATCTGCATTGAGGGAGGAAAAGCCATCCAGGAAATTGTCCAAGCTGCATGGCAGTATTTACCCATGTCTGGGCGAGTAGTCGCCACTGCTGCTAACCTAGAAAATCTGTATACCATTTCTCAAAGCTTTTCTCAGTTAAGAGTTAGGAATATTGAAGTTGTCCAGTCAGCGGTGAATCGCTTAGAAACACGAGGCTATTCTCAAACCTTTGTCGCAGCCGATCCTATTTTCATTCTCAGTGGTGAAAAATTAGATTAAATTCCTTCGGTTTTCGGTTTGGGGTTATATCCAAAATCCAAAATCTCCAATCCCAAATATTATCCTATGCCCTGGTCTCGAATTGTTAGTGGAATTATTGCGATTATCATGGCGCTATCTGCCACTCTTTTAGGGGGTTGGTATTTTACGATAGCGATCGCTCTTATCGTATTTTTAGGTCAACAAGAGTATTTTAATTTAGTCCGCTCTAGAGGGATAAGACCCGCAGTCAAAACAACAATGTTTGTCAGTCAGGTATTATTGGCAATTTCTACCCTCGATAGTAGTTTAGCTGATGCCATTATGCCAATAGCCGGCACACTCATTTGTTTTTATCTCCTATTTCAACCCAAGTTAGCCACCATTGCCGATATTTCCGCCTCTATCATGGGCCTGTTTTATGTAGGTTACTTACCAAGTTACTGGGTACGCTTACGGGGAGTTGGTCACACTATTACCAGCAACCTACCTTTAGGTGGTTATTGGCCATCCAATTGGCAAGATATTGGACAAGGCAATTTTACCTCCTTACCCACAGGTTTAACAGCAACCACCCTCGCATTTTTATGTATTTGGGCTGCTGATATTGGTGCTTATATTATTGGTAAATTCTTTGGCAAAACTCGGTTATCAGATATTAGTCCTAAAAAAACCGTAGAAGGTGCAGTTTTTGGAGTAATTGCCAGTTTAACTGTTGCTATCATAGGCGCTTACTTTCTCCATTTTCCCGACTGGATCATCACTGGCGCTATCTTGGGCCTAATTATTGGCATTGCTAGTTTATTAGGTGACTTAACAGAATCTTTATTGAAACGTGATGCTGGTGTCAAAGATTCAGGGCAATTGATCCCCGGTCACGGAGGGATTTTAGATCGGACTGATAGCTATATTTTTACTGCTCCTCTAGTATATTATTTTGTGACATTACTTTTACCTTTATTAGAAAAAACGCTGTAATAGTAACTAAAAGAAGATATAGTCTCCACTTGCCCATGTCACCCACAATAGCCAGATAATTTAAACTAAATTTAGGGAATATTGAATTTTGATTTTTTAATGATTATGGGTTAACGTTAATACGTCCATAACAACTGAGTTGTTCTGGTACCAAAGAAATTTCGGCGATATCAACATCTGTTCCTAGATTTATAATCCAAGGAGAATTCCTTTCCCAAACCAAACCCTGATCGGTCTTGACCTGAACTTGTGTTAATTGCAGTTCTTGACCATTGAGTAGTTCTAAGCCTAAATAAATATTGAAAAATGCCCCTTCTATCTCAGAGACTGGGATACCATGCAGGATCAATACCTGATTGTCAAGGGTGATTTTTCGCCAAGTGATGTCCTTGGAATTTAGGCTATATTCTGCTAATAGTGGAAGCAGTACATCATTTATAGCCGTTAATAATAATGGAGATGACAGAGAATTATTAAGATCCTGTTCAGCGATTATTAGCTTACCAACTACAGGTACTATTGCTGATAATTGCAAAGGTTGTCCTTTCAAAATTGAGGCCACATTCAGTTGGATCTTTTCTGCCTGAAGTTCGATTTGTGTAACATGAAGACCTTGATACACTGCATTACTAGCAGAAATTGATACTCCAGGAATGCAACCAGACAGCAATTGGCGATCGCTTGCTGTGATCTGTACCTCCAAATGAGATACTTGATTTAATTGGCTTCTTAACCAGAGCTTAATCGCTGATGTTAAAACTTTTGTAATAATCCGGACTTTGCTGTTATTTGTATTTGGGGAACTTGGTTCTGTCATTTTTCGACGGTTATATCAATGTAAATATGCTCAAGTTTTGAGTATCTTAAACAGCCCTTAACTTTAACATGGAAGTTTGTTAACAACAAAATGCAACCATTAGCAGTATAAAAATATTCAGCAGAAAAATCACAGTTTAAACATGGAGGCACGGCTACAAAAAATTCTAGCTCAATGGGGTATAGCTTCACGACGTGAAGCCGAAGAAATGATTAGGCAATCACGAGTATGTGTGAATGGGGTAACAGCACATTTAGGACAAAAAGTCGATCCTCACCAAGATAAAATCTTTATAGATGGTCAACCTGTGCTGGGAGAACAGCGTCCATCCAAAATGTATTTATTACTGCATAAACCAGCAGGAATTGTCTCCACTTGTCATGATCCCCAAGGAAGAACAACGGTTTTGGATCTCCTGCCGTCAGCATTAAGAACCGGATTGGGTATTCACCCGGTTGGCCGTTTAGATGTAGACTCGACAGGAGCATTGATTTTAACCAATGATGGAGAATTGACCTATGGACTTACCCATCCCAGTCATAGTATTTCCAAGACCTACCGCGTTGTAGTGCAAGGACACCCTCCAGCAAAAGTTCTCGAAAGGTGGAGTCAGGGTATAGTTCTGGAAGGAAGAATCACAAGACCTGCTCAGGTACGTTTGATTGAAAATTATATTGATCAAAGCTGTTTAGAGATAGTTTTACAGGAAGGAAGAAACCGTCAAATTCGTCGTATAGCCGAACAGTTGGGATATCCAGTCATTAAGCTACATCGCACGGCTATTGGTTCAATTCAATTAAAAACATCAGCAACAGCATTTTTGCCATCTGGTAAATATCGTCATCTTAGTCACGATGAAATTAGTTTTTTAAATAAGCAGATAATTCACACACCGATTCAGACAAAGCCGAGTTAAGGAGTAAAAGAAAAACATGAAATGGTTCAGAAAGAAGGATGAACAGCCCATCAAACCTTCTATCAAGGAACACCAAGCCGAAAAGTTAGGGCAACTTGGCTCTCAACTAGCTTCACTACGGCAGGAACAGGGTTTAACTCTAGATGAATTAGTCGCATTCACCAGAATTCCTCGACGACTTTTACAGGCCATTGAAGAAGGTAATTTAAGCGACTTACCAGAACCCATCTATATTCAAGGTTTAATTAGACAGTTTGCAGATGCTTTAGGAATTCGGGGTGGGGAATTTGCCAGTCATTTCCCCATTGGTTCTCAATCAGTAGCTGTTCAATCAAATTGGCAAGTACAAGCTGTTCCTCAATTACGTCCTATTCATCTTTACCTGCTTTATATTGGGCTGATTTTCTGCTCTGTTAATGGTTTATCCCAGTTGTTGAATAATGCCAATTTACAGGCAAACAATCGCCAAATTCAACCAAAAACTGTAACCCAATTGGCAGGGCAAAAAGCGGCTAATAATACATTGATCAGCAAAAAAGAGAATCAATCTGTACAAATTGGTCTTACCTTAAAAGCTTCATCTTGGATTAGCGTGGTTACAGATGGTAAAAAAGCCTTTGAAGGAGTTTTACCACAAGGTTCTAGCCGCACTTGGAATGCCACCGAGCAACTGACAGTAAAAACTAATAATGCTGGTGGTGTGTTAATGAGTGTGAATCAGCAAAAAGCAAAGGAAATGGGAGAACTTGGCAAAGCTCAAGAAATCAACATCGCTGCTAAACCAAATTTATAGGAGTCAGGAGTCAGGAGTCAGGAGTC
>NZ_VIKX01000110.1 GCF_009711935.1 Dolichospermum sp. UHCC 0259
ATATTTTTAGTACACCTTAACAGGGGTAGAGTCAGGAGTTAGGAGTTAGGAGTTAGGAGTTAGGAAGAAGGAAGAAGGAAGAAGGAAGAAGGAAGAAGGAGTAAATTTTTTCCCTGTTCCTTGTTCACTGTTCCCTTTCCGAATTAATTAGGGCTTGCTGATAGCGTAGCTCACGCCACATAAACCGAAAACCTTGATAAATCAATGAATTGAAAGGGATAAAACGTGAATAATGTGCAAGGAATAAGTTTTGAAACTATTCATTTAGCTATCACTTTTTCAGATTGGAGACTATTCTTATCTCCTTCTAATTCTTCCTCCTGACTCCTGACTCCTGACTCCTGACTCCTAGCCCTTACAGATAACTTGTTCAGCAAACCCTAATTAGTTTTTTCAATCATTTCAAAGAAAGCATCATCTAATTCATAACCCAGAATTTGCGCTAAGGATTTGAGTCGAGATGGGCTAACAATGTCTTGTTTGTACAACCAATCACTTAAAATAAAGATTTTGTGCATCAAAAATATTTCTAAGGCTTCGGGGTTGTACTGGATACCTTCTTTAGAACTAAACTGATGAGGTACTAACATTGCTGCGTATCTAGATAATTCTCCAGCTTTCCAGTCTAGTAAAAATGGTAGCCAAGGATACTGAGCATCAAGACGCACAAACCATAGTCTTACCTCTGGAATTTCCGATAACTCCCGTGGATCATTTTCTTCCTGTTCATAATTAATTTCTAGCCGTAGTTGCTGTTCATAGGAGGAAATATTTCCTGCTTGCAGCAGTGGTTCAATCACCATTAAGGCAGGTGATACATCTAAACTATAAATAGAGTTGTTGTTGAGGGTGATTGTGATTGTCATGGACTGATAGCTACTTACTTACTCAACAGTGTTGAGAATCCACAGTAACAGTTTTTAACCACTTGAGGTAGACATTGAGAGGAATTTTAAGATAAAGTTGTTATGAGTTTGTTTTAGATTCAGAATATTATTGAGTTAGCAAACAGGCAAAAGGCAAAGTTTTCTTGAATTTTGCGGGAGTGATTCCTGTGGTGAGGGTATTTTGAATTGATTTCCAGTTTCTAGAATTCACAATCTGAAATATGTACAAGCAAGGAAGTTCTCTTAAACCTATTCGTTCCTTAGAAGATGCTTTGGATAGGTGTCAAATCTTGGGAATGCGTGTCAGTCGTCAGCGACGCTTTATACTGGAGTTGCTTTGGCAAGCGAAAGAGCATATTTCTGCTAGGGAGATTTATGATCGACTCAATAAAGAAGGTAAAGAAATTGGACATACTTCGGTATATCAAAATCTAGAAGCTTTATCTAGCCAAAGTATTATAGAGTGTATTGAACATGGTGATGGACGATTATATGGAAATAATAGTGATTCCCATAGTCATGTTAACTGTATAGATACAAATCAGATTTTAGATGTGCAGATAGAATTACCTGAAGAGTTGTTACGTCAAGTAGAAGCGCAAACAGGGATTAAGATTTCTGAATATACTATTAACTTTTATGGTTATCGTGACACAATCAGTGATTAGGAATTGAGAATTTAAACTAGCCTAAAAAATCAGGAATCAAATCTCTTGTCAAAATGAGCGATCGCCTATTACTATTCTTATTAATTGACCCAGATCCAATTTTCCGCTTAGGACTAAAGGTAACACTGGAAGCTATTCCTAATTTACAGGTTATAGCAGACGTTGCCACAGATACCGCAGCTTTACAGGTTTTAGCGGAAGTAAATTCTCAGCCAATTAAATTAATCATTTTAGAATTAGAGAATGAACAATTGGGTTTGCAGTTCTGTAAACAACTAAAAGCCTTATATCCCCACATACCTATATTACTTTTAAGTTCAAAATCTCAACCAGAAATTCTCATTGCAGCAAAAGCAATAGGAATAAATGGTTATTGTCCCAAAGGGATATCAATTTCTCAATTAGTTCCTATTCTTCAAGAAGTAGCTAATGGTGGTTATTATTGGTTCACAGAACCAGTAATTATTAATTCTCCTTTGCCATTTGCTAAGTTGCGAAATAATTTACAAAATTCAGGAATTAATAATATTGATCAAGCTATTAATCGAGTTACAGAAAAATTAAAAATACCAGGAATACCTTTATTAGATAAAGCAATTTTAGCAGGAGAAAGACGCGAACTTCGAGCCGCTCGCTGGGTTGTTAATCACTTATTAACAGTACCAAAAGAAAGACAAAAACCACTACAAGAAAACCAATTACTATCCTTAAATATTCAGAATCAAAATCATATTATCAAATTGGATACAGATGTCCAACCATTGATTAATATACCACCTATAGTTAGTTCTCGACAACTGCAATCTGAATTGTTGACTTTATGTTTAAATAAATTGCAATTTTCTTTAGAAAATCTCACTAATACCCCTTTAGAAATTGATATTCTCCGAGAAAATAAAAAGCGAGAGTTGCTTTATATTATTCTAAGGAAATTTTTTACCCAAATGGAAGAAATACATACTTTTAATTTTGATAAAAATCAGCTATTTGATTTACAAAGTCAGATTTGCCTAGATTTGTGGAAATTTGCTATTACAGAATTTTTTGGTAATTATTCTCGAATTACTTTAGATAAACAAGAAATAAATTTAGTCAATTTTTTATTAGATAAAACTACAGATTTGCAAACAGAAATTATTAATAAAGTTCCGTTATTATTTGATTTATTGTCGTATTTACTGTTACTGACAGATTTATATATTGATAATGTTTCTTACCCAGCAGGAACTAAAGAATCTCAATCTCAAGCATTATTAATTTTAGAAAATTTATTGATTCATATAGCTAATGCTGTAATTCAACCCTTACTAAATAACTTGGCAGATGAAGAAAGTATTAAACAAAATTTTTATAATTGGCAAATTATTTCTACTAGAGAAATTGAGAAATTCCGAAATAATTTATCTTGGAAATATCAATTACGTCAATATATAATTGAAGCACAGACTATTTTTGAAAGTCGCTATGAGTTATTTATTTTTTCCTCGCGGGGAATTACGAAAATATCAATTTATGCTCCTCGAAATCAAGAATTAGCTCAACTTTCCGGTATTCCTTTAGGGGTAACATTAATGCTGGAATTTCGGGATGCTATTTCTCCACGTATCCAATCGTTGGTAGGGTTTTTAGGAACTGGAATTGTTTTTGTGCTTACTCAAATAGTTGGTAGAGGTTTAGGTTTAGTTGGTAGAGGTATTTTGCAAGGAATTGGTAGTGTTTCTTTATCAGAAAAAGGACAAAGGAAGAATAGGTGATTGGTCAGTTGTCAATTGTCAGTTGTCAGTTGTCAGTTGTGATTAGGTAATTTTATTCTTCCTTCTTCCTTCTTCCTTCTTCCTTCTTATTTCTTCTTTCTTCCTTCTGACTCCTGACTCCTGACTCCTGACTCCTCTTAAAGCATTTTTTTGATCATTTCTACAAGCTGTTTTAGTTTTATGGGTTTACTTAAATACTCGTTAGCGCCTGCTTGGAGACATTTTTCCTGATCACCAGACATGGCTAGGGCGGTGAGGGCAATAATGGGAATTGAGGCTAATGGGGGATTGGCACGAATTTGACGCATGGCTTCTAAACCGTCCATTTCTGGCATTTGGATGTCCATGAGAATTATGTTAGGACTGTGGGTGATAGTCATAGCGATCGCCTCATGTCCATTGGTAGCTAAGATGAGATCATAGCCGCAAGCTTCCAGATAATCCCAGATGGTATCAACGTTGGTTTGATTATCCTCGGCGATGAGGATTAATGGCCGATTGGTGAGTGGTTTGGGTGGGACAATTACAGATTTTTCTTCAGTATAAATATCAGTAGATGGGAGAATAGAGGCGACTGGCTGTTTGCAAATGTAGGGTAAACGGACAGTAAAACAGCTACCTTGATCTAATTCGCTGGTGACAGTAATGGAAGCACCATGTAGTTCAACTATTTGTTTAACTAAAGTTAGTCCTAAACCTGTACCTGCATACTTACGATTGAGGCTGCTATCAATTTGCATAAAGGCTTGAAAGAGTTTCTCTTGATCTTCTGGCGCAATACCAATACCTGTGTCAATGATGGAAAAGCAAAGAGAATAGAGAAATTCTGACTCGGTGGGAGAATCATCTTCATCTAGTGGCAGGACTTCCAAATATTCTAGATAAACACGCAGGATTACTTGTCCACCGTTGGGAGTAAATTTGACGGCATTATTAAGTAAGTTAATTAAAACTTGCCGCATTCGTCGTTCATCAACAATAATTTCTCCTAAGTTTGGTTGCAAGTCACTTGTGAGTTTAATACTTTTCTCGATCGCCTGTTGTTTAACAAAGGCTAGACTGGACTTGCAAAGTTGGATGACGGAAACAGGAGTCATGTCGAGTTCTAGTTTGCCGGCTTCAATTTTGGAGACATCGAGAATATCATTAATTAATTCCAGTAAGTGTTGTCCACTGCTTTCAATGGTAGCAATTAGTTTCTGCTGACGTTCATTGAGTACCCCAAAAATTTCTTCCTGTAAAGTTTCCGACATCCCCAAAATGGCGTTCAGAGGTGTGCGGAGTTCGTGACTCATGTTAGCGAGGAATTCGTCTTTGAGACGGGTAGCACGGGTAAGTTCAGCATTGGAACGTTCTAATCTTTGTTCGTATTCTTTGCGAACCCGCATATCGCGGAGAATAGTTGAGAAAAATTCTATTTCTCCTTGAGGAGATTTATGGGCAATAATCAGTTGAGATGCAGGAATTTCTTCACCTTGGAGATCTAATAATGCTGTTTCTCCTACCCAAGTACCGTTAGCGATCGCACTTGGTAATCCCTGCTGCATAACTACTTCTACAGCCCATTGGGGATGATAATCGGCTATTTTGTGATGTTGAACAGGTGCATCATGAGCTAGACCCCGAAGTTTTTTTAATTCAGTATTATTCCAGAGAATATTACCTGCTGCGTCTGATATGCCAATGTAATCGGTGGAAGCTTCGAGGAGAGCAAGTAGTCGCTCTTGTTCTTTCTCTAAGCGTTTGCGTTCGTTAATATCAGTAACAGTGCCAACGTAGCCGATTACTGTACCATTTGCGTCCTTTTCTTCTACAGACTGGCCAAATACCCAATATGTTTTACCGTCAGGCCGTTGAAAGCGATATTCTAAACAAAACATCTCGCCAGTTTGAGCGCAATGATACCATTTAGCAGCGATCGCTGGGCGATCTTCAGGGTGCAGTCCAGTTTCCCATCCATAGCCTAAAGCAGATTCATAACTCATCCCTGCTAATTCACACCAGCGTTCATTAACATATAGACAACATCCTTGGGCATCAGTCCGAAATATCCCCACAGGGGCTGCGGCTGCTAGGGTTAAATAGCGTTGTTCACTAGCTTTTAATGCTGCTTCTGCTAGTTTACGATCTGTAATGTCTTCTGCTGTGCCAATAGTTTGTTTAACTTTGCCATTTTCATCGCGTTTAAATACTGAATCCCGACTATACAGCCAACGCCACTCACCATTGGCGTGTTGCGTCCGATATTCAAATTCAAAAATTTCCCCATCTTGGGCAGTATTAAATAGTTCATATTGGGCTGGGACTCGAAGCAGATCATCGGGATGAATGACTTTTTTGAAAAAGTCCGATTTCATGGCTTGAATTTCTTCGGGAGTATAACCTAAGATAGTGCTAATTTCGCGGTTGACGTAGACATTACATCCCTCTTGGACATCATAGACATAGAGAATATTCGGAGAGGCATTAGCAATTTGTTCAATAAATTGTTGACTTTCTTGTAGGGCTGCGGTTCGTTCGGCAACTTTAATTTCTAATTTTTGATTTAACTCGGCTAAAGCTGTTTCTGTCTGCACACGCAAGGTAACGTCCTGGATTGTGCCAAACAACCGTTTTGTTTGTCCTTGAGGATCAATTTCGGCTCTAGCGATCGCTTCTACAAACTGACAATAACCATCTGGTTGGCAAATTCTCAGCATTAGTTGATAGGGTTCTCCATGAAAAATTGACCTCGTTATTGCTACATGAAGTTTATCTGCGTCTTCTGGATGGTATATATGTAAATTTTCTAGATAACTAGGTTCGCCCAGGGCAGGATCACGGTTTAAAATTCTAAATAATTCCGCAGACCAAGTAATTTTATTAGTTGCTATCTCTAATTCCCAATTGCCAATTTGAGCGACTCGTTGAGCTTCTGCTAATCGGGCTTCACTGGCTTTTAAGGCTAATTCGGCCTTTTGTCGTTCTATAATTTCGGCTTGGGCTATTTGATGGGCGGTGGCTTGCTGAATAGCGATCGCTAATTGCACAGCTATTTCATCTAATAATGTCAAATCATCAGGATTCCAAGTGCGATAATCTGCACAGTGATGGCCAATTAACAGTCCCCACAATTGTCCCGAAACCAAAATTGGCACAATTAGATTGGCTTTTACCTGATAGGTCTCCAATAGTTGCAGATAACATTCTGGATAACCGGCTTCATTAATATTATTAATCGCAATTGTTCGCCCTGCGCCATATAATGCTGCTGCTTGCTGTTGAAAACAGGAGTCTTCAATATGATCATTGATAGATATAGCCCAACCTGCACCAACAGATTCAGCGACAACGATCCCACTAAAATCTGATGCAAACTGATAAACTAACAGGCGATCGCATTTTAAAAATCCCCGCACTTCTGTAACTGTTGTTTTGAGAATTTCCTGTAAATCAAAGGAAGATCGCAGTTGAATGGAAATCTTAGCCAATAATTTTTCCCGTTGTACCTGCATCTTTAAAGCAGCAGTCCGTTCTTGCACTTGAGTTTCGAGTGCCATATTGCGGACTTTTAACAACTCCAGTTTCTCACATTCTAATTGAGATACTTTTTCTTCTAGGGTTTCTACCATGCGGTAGATTTCCGTCGGATTGAGAACATTTAACAGACTGGTTTGGGTAACAATCCCCAATAACCTACCCTCTGCATCTATGACCACAATTCGATTAATTTGTCGTTCTTGCATCAACGTCCGCACTGACCACAGGGACATATTTCCCTGCAAAGCAAACACAGGGGTACTCATAACCACCTGTGCCTGTATTGCCGTAAAATCTAGCTCTAAAGCCAAAAACTGAACAATATCTCGCTCCGTCACAATTCCCAGGGGAATTAGTCCATGTTCCCCAGTCTCCACAATTACCACTGAACTGACCCGATGTTCCGCCATTAATTGGGTTAGTTCCAATATTGTCGCCGTCGGTTGAGCGTGAATTACTTGGGTCGTCATCACTTCGGATGCTACCCGCAGATGCAATAAATCAACGGGGCGTAATAGTTGCCGCAAACTGTCATGGGTCAGTAATCCTACTACTGCTCCCTGTTCATCTACTAGGGGCAAATGGCGAATTTGATGGCGTTGAAAAATTTCCAGTGCTACAAAAATATTTGTAAATTTTGTAATTTCCAAGCTCAAAACAGGAGAAATCATCACTTCCGCAATGAGTATATCCGTTAAATTAGTTGCTGTTGCCCTCAATCTCACTAGATCACGTTCGGTAACAATTCCTACCAACTGATTATCTTCTACTACAAGCACACAACTATTTTGAGCATGGGACATCATCACTTCTATTTCGCTGTCAACCTCACAGCTAAAGGAGCAAATTTTACCACCCGCGCTCATTAAAGCGATCGCTTCCACCACATGAGCAGTTGGCTCTATAATCAAAGGATAACGAGCGATTCCTTTGGAAAGCTTTGCTATCGTCGCTTCTAAGTTAATGTCTGTAAGAGTAATATGAGGCATTTTGCGTAACTGTTCACAGAATTTATGGCTAGTCTGATTGCTTAAGCAAAAATTTTCAACGCTGTAACTTAATCATCCTCGCTATACTCAAGCATAATCTACTATAAATTCCAATCACGACGATAATTAAAAAAACTTAGTAACAATTCTGTAAAGGTACGATTGTGGTTAATTCTCTGTCTATGCCATTCTCGCGCTGTTTCGATGATAATTTCGGAAAAACTGGGATAAATAAGTGATAATTTAGCTAAATGTTGAATTTTAATATTTTGTGAAATTGCTAAACTAATTAAATTAATTAATTCTTCTGCTGCTATTCCTAATATAGAACATCCTAAAATTTTCCCATTTTCTAAAACTAATAATTTACAAATACCTGTAATTTCTCCTTGTATTTGTGCGGCTGTAGCCGTTTTAAAATATTGCTTAAAAACTAAAACTTGCTTTTGAGAATATTGATTTTTAGCTTGTTTTTCTGTTAACCCAACTTGTGCTACTTTTGGCTGAGAATATATTCCCCAAGGAACAAATTCATAATTAACTTTTAGTCTGGGAAAAAATAAAGCATTTTTGACAGCAATATGAGCTTCATAATTACCAATATTTTGAATATCATAACCACCTAGCACATCACCACAAGCATAAATCCGATGATTTGTAGTTTGTAATTTTTCATTGACAACCAAATGGTGTTGATGCCATTTTACTCCGACTGCTGGTAAATTCAAAGATTCTAAATTTGGCTGTTGTCCAGCACAAATGAAAATTTCATCGGTTTCAATGGCTTGATTTCCAGCTTGTACCCATTTTTTGTGATCTATTTGTCGGACTTGAGTAACTTGAGTTTGTGTTAAAATCCGTACACCATCAATTTCCAATTGTGCTGTTAATAATTGGGCTATTTCTGCATCAAGATTAGGCAAAATGCTAGAATATTTAACTATTAGTGTGACTTGACAACCGCATCTGGCTAAAACTTGGGCAATTTCTAGACTTTGAGGAACACCACCAATAATCACCCAATTTTCAGGTAATCTGTTTTTTTCTAAAGATTGCCAAATATTAGCTAAAGTCAGATATTGAATAGTATCTAATCCTGAAATATTGGGAATTAATGGACGAGAACCATTAGCAAGTAAGTAAGTACGACTATATAACCTTCTTTCGTTAACTGTAAAACTTAATTTACCAGAAGATTGAAATTGACCATTACCAACAATAATATCAACTCCTTGAGCAGCTAAATTCTCCAGAGAATTTATTTGATTAAGATTTTTTGAAATAGCATTTGCATAAAACAATCCTTGGTTTAAATTTAAAGATTCTGGATTTAATTGAATATTTTTTTCGTAAATCCCTAGATTTGCTAAATTATAATATTTCTGAGTAGTTTGACTAATTTCACTAAGTATGTATTGATAATTTAAATTATAGTTAGCAGAAAAATCCGCGCTAACAATCAAGGCAACTTTAGCGTGTAGCTGGGTAGCAATTAAAGCGGCTTTGTATCCAGTAATACTGCCACCAATAATAACGATATCGTAATCAATGTTTGTCATTGGTCATTGGTCAGTTGTCAGTTGTCAGTTGTCAGTTGTCAGTTGTCAGTTGTCATTGGTCAGTTGTCATTGGATAATTTTCTCCTCTGCTCCCCTACTACCCTACTCCTCTACTCCTCTACTCCTCTGCTCCTCTGCTCCCCTGCTCCTCTGCTCCCCTGCTCCCCTACTCCCCTACTCCCCTGCTCCTCTGCTCCCCTGCTCCCCTACTCCCCTACTCCCCTACTCCCCTACTCCCCTACTCCCCTGCTCCCCTGCTCCCCTGCTCCCCTGCTCCCCTGACTCCTAAGTGCCGTTAATAGGCGTTGGTTGTCAGATTCAGTACGGACTGAGACGCGGAAAAAGCGATCGCCTAATTCTTTAAAACTTAAACAATCACGAATTAAAATCTGGTGTTGCCGAAGCAAATTCTGTTGTAACTGGGAAGTAGGTCGTTGAGATTGTACCAATAGGTAGTTAACAGAGCCTTCTAGGGGGGTTAAACCAGGAATTGAGGCTAGACCTTGAAATAGTTGGTTTCTCGCCTCTGGTAGCCATTTCCAGGTGAGATTTTGAAATTCTGTATCTTCGAGGGCGGCGATCGCTGCGGCTGCTGCTAAAGTATTTACAGGCCAAGGATCTCGCCATAATTTCCACTGAGCTAAACGTTGAGGGTGAGCGATCGCATATCCTAATCTTAGCCCTGGTAAACTGTAAAATTTGGTGAGCGATCGTAAAATCACCAAATTCTCGTATTCTTGCACCAACCCAATTAAACTTTGTTCCGCTGCCGGTGGCAAAAAATCCATAAACGCTTCATCTATCACCACCAAAGCAAACTTTTCCAAATACGGTAAAATAGACTCCCGTGAAAATAACTTTCCCGTAGGATTATGAGGATTATTCAGCAACAACCCAAAACCTGAAGTCTCCAGTCCGAAATCTGGCAATAGAGAAATATTCCCCTTCCCCCTTGCCAAATCCACAGGAAACTCCAGAACTTTAGCATTATCAACCGCAAGAGTGCGGTAATAGTCGCCAAAAGCTGGAGTTAGTACAACCGTTGCTGCTAATTGTGCTAATTCTCTACCCACCAGAGTTAATAATTCTGCCGAACCATTACCCGGCAAAATCCACTCAGTAGGTAATTGATGAAAATGACTCAGAGCAAGTCGTAATTCACCATACTCTGGGTCAGGATAATTCCTCAAATTACTCAGTTGAGACACAATCGCCGTAATCACACTCTTTGGTGGTCCCAACGGGCTGATACTGGCAGAAAAATCCACAATAGCATCAGGGGAACAGCCAGCCAGTGCTGCTGCCCAAGCTAAATTTCCCCCGTGTGCTTGTTGTGGCATCAAAAATATCTTTCCTATAACCGAACTTATTCTTTAGGCTCTTTTGGGGGTGCTACTCTTTCTCTAAAAAGTTTTCCAGCAGAAAAAGCGGGAACTCTGGTAGCGGGAATTTCCATTTTTTCATTCGTTTTGGGGTTACGTCCTTCACGGGCTTTGCGTTCCCGTGATTCAAACGAACCAAATCCCACCAATGTCACTTTATCACCAGAAGAAACCGCTTCCACAATAGTTTCGATAGCAGCGCTCAAAACTTGGTCAGCCTGTTTCTTGGTAACGTTAGCCTTTTCAGCTACTGCATCAACTAATTCGCCCTTGTTCATATCAAACTCCTAAAGTTTTATCAGAGATTATTTCTCAGGATGCACCATTAAAGCATCTTTACCTAAATCTCTGTTTGTAGAAATACAAAAATCGTTCCTTGAGAGTATTTACACTCAAAACCGCTGCAAATACGATTGACTTGACTTTTCAATGAATCATTCTAAGGCGTTGTAGCCCGAAGTGGATAGATGAAACTATTAATTTATATAGATTTCAGGATTTTTTCGCTTTTTCACCTCTTTTTTGTAATTAAAATACCCTATTTTTTAGAAATAAATACTTAGTTGTCATTGGGCATTGGTCATTGGTCATTGGTCATTGGTCAGTAGGAAAAATCTTCTCCCCTACTCCCCTACTCCCCTACTCCCCTACTCGTGTATTAATGACCTTGCCTCTGGCTTTAAGAACTCTGCGGAGTCGGTCTGGACTCAAGTAAACTTGTCGCTCAGATGCTAATTTTTTGGCTAGTTGTTTAGAGTTATAAGTCTGAGGTTCTTCAAATAGACAGTTTTCTAGGTACTCTAAATCATTTTCTGAATAGCGGGGTTTTCCACCTCGACCTGGAGCATCCCATAATCCGACTAAACCCATCTTTTGCCAACGATGTAGGGTCTGACGGACTGTAGAAACTGCCCAGTTTAAGCCTTGAGCAATTTGTTCGTTATTTAATCCCCGAACATTCAACAGTAGAACTTGAGCGCGGTCTTTTGTCCGCTGAGGAACATCCTTAGCCTTTCTCAACTCTTCTAAAGTTAACTTTTCTTCATCACTTAAAAAAATTTTCAGTCGGCATCCCATAATCCTTTTAATCTAATTAATCTATTTGGTATACTGATGTGTATTTTGGGCTGGTATATTTATCAACATAGTCTATACTAGCACATTATTTCTATGTTTTGTCAAGACTTTATGGGCTTTAGTATAACTGCAAATATTTTTTAATTTTGTTGGGTATATCAACACACAATAATAACTCAGGAGTAAAAATGGCTTGCTATTTTGAAAATACCTAAACCAATGAATTACGTAGGGGCAAACCCCCTGTGGTTGCCCCAAATAATCGGGGTAGGCACGGGGGCGCTACCCCTACATCAAATCCAAATCATTTATATAATCAATTTGACCGACCTACTCATCTCAAATTTGAGAAGCGAAAAAAAAGGTTTGGTGCTATAACCAAACCTCCATAATTGCTGTGCTTAACAACGTACTCAATTAATTTAGTGCTACTCTATTCACATATCATCTTCCTATGGAATGTGTACAAATTGCTCTAATTATGATAGATAAAGACAAAGACACATATTGGCGTTACAAATATTAATCTATATGAAGTTATATAAATTAACTTAAATATAAAAAAAGCCTGGGTGTTAGCCAAGCCTTCATATATACCAGGTGTTTACCATATATAGATACTTTAAACCTTAAATTACTCCTATTCATCTTCCTATTAGGTGTGTACAAATTCAATAAAATCTGATATGGCGGATGTGTTTATACTGGTTTTTTTGCGATCGCAAAGCGCTGCTGCAAGCAGATCGCTCTAAAATTGCCAAAAATTGGATAAGGTAGGCCAAAAGACCTACCCTACAACTACCTGAGTTCGACATAAGATAATTTGCGGAAAATTCTCCCCAAGTATGAGTCTCAAACCCTTATTCTCTCGTTGAAAAAATCATAACTCCGTTCGCGTAGCGTCTCCAAGGGAGAACCTCCGAACTCCTAACACCGAACTCAGGTTACAACTATTCTTTCAAAATAGTCTTGGATGCCATTCTTGTCTTCCGGCGATCGCCCTCCGATAACTCTTCACCGGTTTGTAAGCGAGTTGCCGAAACTTGTAACACAGTTGCTGCACAGGTATCACCGATTTGTAAGGCGGTATTAGCAGCAGTTTGTAACATTGTCGCAGCACCAAGGCGATCGCCCTGTTCTAATTTTGCCTCAGCTAATTGAGTTTGCCGATATTTAGCCAACAGCAGAATCGAGTTTAGCACCTGGGAATTGAGAGCAGGTTCATAACTCTTGGTAAAATTGGCATATATTGGTACTAAGGGAGAAAGTAAACCCTCCTTATTCAACGATGGGTCATCATAGCGAATTTGGATATGGCCAATGACTTGTTTCCCTTCTGGTAATTGTCCCAGATAAATATTCGCTAAAACAACCCGTTCGCCATCCTTCATCAAGTCCCCTAACCGCACCACCAAAGTCCCATTAGCATCGGTTTCGACTGGTAATTCAATGGTATCGGGAACAACTTGGGCAACAGGTTTGAGTTCCGCCAAACGGACAGCAGGGACTAAAGATAGAAGTAAATGGGCATTTGTTAATCCCACCGACTGTACTCGCCGAAACAGCCGCGCAAATTGGGTTACAGCTTGTTCTGGGTTCTCAATATAAGCTAGAGTCCCACCCCCAGCATCAGCAATCTTTTCCAACAAATCTGGATTCCAGTCATCACCAAAACCCAGAGTGTTAATTGTCAGGTTGAGTTTGGCGGCTTTTTTGGCAAGTTGCAAACAACGTTTATTGTCATTTGGGCCAATTTGCCATTTCCAAATCTGTAACCCGTTATCCCCATGACCATCTGTGAGTAAGAAGGCTTGGGAAACTGCCCCTTTTGTGCCTTTGAGTAGTTCTGTAATGCCGAGAGATAAACCTTCGGCGATAACAGTGCCACCAGCAGCCTTTAGATTGGCTTTTAGCTGGGTTTTGATGCTTTCGATATCTTGAACGATTTGGTTGGGGATAATGACCCCAGAAGTGCCAGCAAAACCGATGATGGAAATCCTGTCACCGACTTTTAATTGATCCAATAATTCCTCAACTGCTTGAATGACGATATTCATCGGTTCACCGGACATAGAACCACTTTGATCGAGAATCAAGCAGAGATTCAAGGGTAAACTTTGTTCAAATTCAGCCGGAATGGCGGAAATAGAAATGGAGAGTTGACGTTGATTGCTTTGTTGGGCGGCATCAACGTTGGTATCATTTAGAGCCGATGTTAGTTGAACTTTCATTGAGGGGAAGCATCTTGCAAAACAGTTTTTGAGACAATTCTGGTTTTTTTGCGATCGCTTTCTGATAACTCTTCCCCAGCTTGTAGGCGGGTAGCGGAAACTTGCAATACCGTTGCAGCACTAGCATCGCCCATTTGCAAAGCAGTTTTGGCCGCCGTTTGTAACATCGTTGCTGCACCAGCCCGATCACCCTGCTGTAATTTCGTTTCGGCTAACTGGGTTTGACGATATTTGGCTAAAGCTAAAACCGACTGTTGTACCTGGGGATTTGGTGCTGGTTGGTATTCCCTGGTGACATGAGCATAAATTGGTAGATTGGGGGAGTATAGCCCGATTTGGTTATGGGCGGGGTCATCGTAGCGGACTTGAACATTAGCGATCGCCTGTTTACCTTCTGGCAACTGTCCTACATAAATATTAACTAAAACTACCCGTTCGGAGTCTTTCATTAAATCGCCCAATCTCACCACCAAGCGGCCATCGCTTTCGGGTTGTACTGGTAACTCAATGGTATCCGGGCAAACTTGGGCAATGGGTTTGAGTTCTGCCAGTCGGACATTAGGCATTAAAGATAATAATAGTTGAGCATTGGTCAACCCCACTGTTTGCATTCGACTAAACAAGCGACCAAATTCCGATACAGCCTGATCTGGGTGTTGAATATAAGACATCGTACCCATACCAGCATCAGCGATTTTTTCTAAAACCTTATCATTCCAATTGTCACCAAATCCCAATGTATTCAGAGTCAAATTATAGCTGGCGGCTAATTGGGCAAACTTCACACAGCGATCGTTATCACCATGCTCATTTTCCCCATCAGTCAGTAAAAATGCTTGAGAAACGGTATCATGTTTACCTTTGCCCAATTCCTCAATTCCCAACCGTAAACCCTCATCAATAGCAGTTCCCCCATCAGCGGTAAGTTGTTTAATTTGCTTTTTGATATGTTGGCGATCGGTAATTAATTGATTGGGGACTAAAACCTTAGCCCTGTGGTCAAAAACAACCACACTGAGACGATCTTCAGGACTCAGACGATCTACTAACAAACAAGCGGCATTTTTCACCGTTTCTAGAGATTTCCCTTGCATTGAACCGCTATGATCAAGAATCAAGCATAAATTCAAAGGCACATTCCGATCCACAGTTTCACCACCAGCAGAAACGGAAACTACTAATTGACGTTGAGTGCTAGTTTGGTTTGCATCTATACCAGCATCATTAAGCGCTAGTTGTAAATTAATTTTCATAATTTCGATTTCCTATCTAGTTTAGACATACACAATTTTATAGATAACTTCACACGACATCCTCTACACTACGGAAAATAAGTTAATTTAGGAGTCACAGGCTGAGAATTACTGGAATAAAAGCCTTAACTTTCCCTAAAACAGAGACTGAAATATGAACAAATAAACATGAAAATTGATATAATTTAATTATTCAAAAAGTAATTTTTCAGGGTTTCTGCTAAAGTAAAAGGAGATTCTTTAGGAAAAAAGTTTAATTTAATTCCTGTTTCTTCAGATGCTTTTAAACGAGCTTTTTCATGACAATCTGCAAATATTTCTATAAGTAGAGGTTGCAAACTAGGACTATCTTCTAATAATAATTCAATACAAATACGTTGTTCTGTAATCGTACTGCGCCAGCTTTCACTACGTTTTTCAGGTTGATATTGCCATTTTAGTAAGTGCATTAATAGCACAATTAAACGGCTCTTTAACTCCCGTTTTTCACTTTTTCCCATGCTTTCAATTTCTTCTATCAGATTTGCTAAATCAATTTCTGCAAATTTCCCTGCTTTTAATTGTTTAGATATTGTTTCTATCCACAGATAAAAATCTTGATCGTAAAGATTATCATTGGTAATGACTATTGGTTGATGTGTTGTCATAATGATTTCTAACCTCCTGCAATAATCCTATCGGTAAATCATTCTATTGCTTCTCTTTCTTCATATTCACCTTGAGGATATCTAATAATTGGTTCGTCTGCTAAACAGCCATAAGTTCTATTAATAAAATTATGCCATTCTAAATCTTTTATTTCTTTCTTTTGGGCAATTTTGATTGTTTGATTAACAACTTCAAATGTTACTGTTACTTCTAATTCTGTTTCTCTCATTTCCAGAGGAATATCTAAATGAAGCATCCCATCTTTACCTACGTAGGAATGAATTTTGATACTTTGCATATTTTCATTATCTGCTATTTTATTTAATATATCAAATCATCAGCCCTAAACAAGTTAACCCTCATTTTAATTTAGTTTAAAAATATTTACTTATATTAAGAAAAGCCAAATTTAATAAAATTTAACCAAAACTGGGAATAATACCCATAAATAAGTATAAAATCTAATAGATAATCTCTTGCTGACGCAATTATGCCGCCAGACTATTCCGGTCAAAATCTCCAAAGACGCTCTTTTAACGGTCAAAACCTGATAGAAGCTAACTTTAGCAAAGCTGATACTAGAGGTGCAAATTTTACCAACGCTATCCTTAAAGATGCTGACTTTACTGGTGCTAAGGCTGGACTACAGCAACGTTGGGTAATTTGTTTACTTATAGTTGTAGGTTGGGTTGAGGAACGTTCGCGGAGCGTGGCATTAGCCATAACCCAACACCTCTTGCTATCCTCACGCTAATGTCGGGTTTCACTTCGTTCTACCCAACCTACACAAATTAAATTAATGCTTTTAGGATTTGTTACCATTCCTAAAATATTGGTATCGAGTAAAATTAATTTATTCATGGGAATTTATATCAGGTTTAAAAGGGATTTTCATCAATTTCTTGACGCAAATATTCCCAAGTTTCTGTTTGATCTTCTAGTTCTCCTTCTTCTATCCATTCTTTTGTTAATTGTTTGAGTGCTTGAGATTGTTGATTTAAAATTTGTTGCTGTTGTGCATCTATTTCTTGTTGATCATGGTTTAATAACTCGGTTTTAAAAGTAACGCTTTCTCGAAAGACGCGCATTATTTGTAGTAAGTTCTGCCAATATTCTTTAGGTGTTGCTTGTATTTCTCCTAAAATTTCTGTTAGACAATTTTCTTCAGCAATGTTGCTGACTTCAGGTTTATTGATTAAATTTGGTTGAGACATAGTTATTTATTCCTCATAATGTTGATAAAGCAGGTATTTAGGTTATTTGTACGATTATAGCAATTTTTTATTTATTTCCTGTCGGCTCTTCCCAATCTTCCATCTTTAGACCTTATAAATCTTTTATTTCTTCATTTTGGGCAATTTTGATTGTTTGATTAACAATTTCAAATCTTATTGGCTCAAGCACAAAGATTTGCGTGTTTTGGTCTTAGCACACTCAAGCAACTATTTAGAATTAAATAGCCCTGTTACACAAATTGCTGTAATCATGAAGATATAACCGAAAACTATGATGATATAATTGATATTGAGTTTCTTTACCTTTGTGTATTTCTTGCAGAAATTCTAACCAAGTTTCCATAATTTCCGCCACATCAAAAACATCAGCATTGATAATTTGGCTGATAGCTACCGTTGACATCGCTGGAGTTTCTTCAGCAGTCAAAACCCGCAATATATCTATAGCAACATCAGATAAACCCTCACCTTGCATCTTTTGCCAATGTTGTTGATAATAGGTTTCTAAATCTGGGGGAATTTGCTCAAAATTATTTGCAGCATAAAAACCATCAGCTATAGCTTTTAAAACTTGCTGCACATACATAAAATTATCTTCATTTTCGTTAAACATCTCCCCCAGCCACTCTCCTGCGAGGAGAGGGGAGTTAGAAAATTCTTGATCTAGGGGGGTTAGGTTTCTCTGAATATATGCTTTAATATCCTGCCGATTTTCCACTGGATAATCTGCTAAATCTAAAATCTGTGAAGGTGCTTCAATTAACAAACCAGAATGAGATTTTTGATAGGGACGACGAGCGAAAATAAAATAAACTTGATCGGGTAAATATCGCGGTAGATAAAATAAATTCGTGCCTACAGCTTGACTATTTAGATCAATTCCATCCAAACCATCAATGACAATAATTATTTTCTGATCTGGTAATTTCTCGCTGACTTGTTGCAATAAACTAGAAAATAACCAACTTCCCTCATTTGCATTGATAAATCCTGTCTCTGTCATCGTTTGCGGGGAGGGTTGGGGAGGGGTGCTAGATAAATTCTCTAACAATAAATTTAACTGTGTACAAACCTCTGGAAAAAATGCCTCAACTCGATTTTTACCGGCAATTTGGGCATTGTAATAAATAGTATGGGGATTTTGGCGCACAAATTGGGCAAGAATGGCACTTTTACCGCTACCGGGAACACCCACAATGGTGAAATAACCCTTGGGGTAACGGTGGAGAAAATTATTAATTGCAGTGAAGACAAAATCACGACCAACAAAATTTTCACTCTTTGCTGAAGCAGAGAAAGATAAACTATTCATCTGTCGCCTTCCTTGCAGACACAGAAAATGTAACCTTCCTGATGATTCCCCTGCAACAATTGTCACGCCATCAGCAGCAACCGCACAGCAAGTTATCGAACTTTCTCCTGTGAAAGTTGCTATTTCCTTTCTGGTTGCTAGATCCCAGATTTTGATAGTGTTGTCATCAGAACCAGAAATAACAGTTTTTCCATCCGGTGTCAGTGCGATCGCATTTACTGAGTTACTATGACCTCTTACGGTGAACTTTTCTTTACCTGTTCCCAAATCCCAAATTTTGATAGTCTTGTCATCGGAACCAGAAATAACGGTTTTCCCATCCGGTGTCAGTGCGATCGCATTTACTGAGTAGCTATGGCCTTTAAGGGTGAACTTTTTTGTTCCTGTGACCAAATCCCAGATTTTGATAGTCTTGTCATCTGAACCAGAAATCAGGGTTCTTCCATCGGGTGTGAGTGCGATCGCATTTACCGAGTTACTATGACCAGTGTTAGCGTAGCCTTCTGAAGGAAAGGTGAACTTTTCTTTACCTGTTCCCAAATCCCAAATTTTGATAGTCTTGTCATCTGAACCAGAAATCACCGTTTTTCCATCCGGTGTCAGTGCAATCGCTCTTACCGAGCGACTATGACCTCTTAGAGTGAACTTTTCTTTCCCTGTTTCCAGATCCCAGATTTTGATAGTCTTGTCATTTGAACCAGAAATCACGGTTTTTCCATCCGGTGTCACTACGATCGCTCTTACCGAGCGATTATGACCAGTGTTAGCGTAGCGTTCTGAAAGAAGAGTGAAGTTGTCTTTACCTGTTCCCAAATCCCAGATTTTGATAGTCCTGTCATCTGAACCAGAAATCACGGTTTTTCCATCCGGTGTCACTGCGATCGCTGTTACCAAGCGACTATGACCTGTGAGGGTGAAGTTGTCTTTACCTGTTCCCAAATCCCAAATTTTGATAGTCTTGTCATCTGAACCAGAAATCACCGTTTTTCCATCCGGTGTCACTGCAATCGCTCTTAC
The DNA here is from genome assembly GCF_009711935.1 of Dolichospermum sp. UHCC 0259. Lineage (GTDB taxonomy): Bacteria > Cyanobacteriota > Cyanobacteriia > Cyanobacteriales > Nostocaceae > Dolichospermum. Next base: position 19,532 of record NZ_VIKX01000110.1, read on the forward strand.
CCAGTCACTATGACCTGTTAAAGTGAACTTTTCTTTCCTTGTTTCCAAATTCCAGATTTTGATAGCCTCGTCAAATGAACCAGAAATGACGGTTTTTCCATCCGGTGTCACTACGATCGCTGTTACCGAGCGACTATGACCTGTTAAAGTGAACTTTTTTTTCCCTGTTTCCAAATCCCAGGTTTTGATAGTCTCGTCAGATGAACCAGAAATCACCGTTTTTCCATCCGGTGTCACTGCTATCACTCTTACCCAGTCACTATGACCTGTTAAAGTGAACTTTTTTTTCCCTGTTTCCAAATCCCAGGTTTTGATAGTTTCGTCAGATGAACCAGAAATAACGGTTTTTCCATCCGGTGTAAGTGCAATCACTCTTATCCAGTCACTATGTCCTGTTAGAGTAAACTTTTCTTTTCCTGTTCCCAAATCCCAGATTTTGAGAGTCTTGTCATCTGAACCAGAAATAACGGTTTTTCCATCCGGTGTAAGTGCAATCACTCTTATCCAGTCACTATGTCCTGTTAGAGTAAACTTTTCTTTTCCTGTTCCCAAATCCCAGATTTTAATAGTCTTGTCCAATGAACCAGAAATAACGGTTTTTCCATCCGGTGTCACTGCGATCGCAGTTACCAAGGAACTATGACCAGTGTTAGCGTAGCGTTCTGAAGGAAAGGTGAACTTTACTCTTCCTGTCTGCAAATCCCAAATTTTGAGAGTCTTGTCATCTGAACCAGAAATGACGGTTTTTCCATCCGGTGTCACTGCTATTACTCTCACTAACCGACTATGACCTGTCAGAGGGCGAATTAATCCACCACCACCAGGTGGTGTGAGACTACCTATTAAACTATATAAACCTATATTTTTATCTGTGACGATTTGTGCTAATAAATTTTTAACTTCCGGTAAATCAAAATATGTTAGTCGTGCTGATAACTGTCCCTTGAGTTGTTTTAAATCTTGATCAATAATATGTCCTGCTCTCAAAAAAGTATCTGGAATTAATTTTAATGTTTTGACAGTTTCCGCATACTTTAAATTATTTTTTATTTCTAAAGTATCTAATAAATCATAATCTTCAATCAGTGCTTGCACTCCAAATAAGGGATGATTAATTTTCGCTTCGATAAAGTAGTAGTTGGATAATAATTTACACAGTTTTGTATATTCTTTACCATCTAATAATAAGCGAGGATATTCACCTAAAAACTGTTCTTTTTCTTCCTCTGACTTTCCATTAAACCAAGTGTGAAAGTTACTCATAGTGTTAATCCCTCACCCATATTATTAGCAACTTCCGCGCTGATTTCTGGTAAACTCACCCGCGCAGCTTCGACAATATCCTGACGTTGTAAAAAATCGCGGAAACTCTCATGATAAAAGCGATAACGGGACGGTTGATAGGTTTTTTGTTCCTGTAAAAACTGTGTCCAATCTTTGAGAACATCTTGCACTGTGAGATCATCTTCCTGGGAATATTTCACAATCATTTCACGGGATATGGCACTTTCTAAAGCACACATCACATAAATAATTTTAATTTTATCCTTGGGTAAGGGTCTATTAGTCATCCCCATAATCCGCCAATGACTCTCATAATATCCCTGTAACCCTGCGGGTAATTGTTCTAGTCTTTCATCCTGATAAAATCCATCAGCAATTGCTTCTAACACATAGCGTAAATACATGAAATTATTTTCACTTTTAGCAGCGATAGTATCTACAAATTTTGGTTTACTCAAATCATTTTGTTGATTAATCCACTTTTCTAAACCTGCTTTATATTTTTCTAAACCGAGAAATTCTAAAATATAGGCTTTTACATCATCCTTACTATTTTCTTGATATTGCCTTAAATCCAATTCTGCATACTTAGTATTTGGGGAAAGAGTTAATCTTTTATCATCTAAATTATAAGGTCTTCTGGTGAGAATCAAGTAAATATTTTCCGGTAAATACATTGGTAAATTTAATATATTTCCATTATCTTCTTGATCAACTTCATCCAAAGCATCAATGACAATTACTAAATTTTCAAAATCAGACAATTTTTGACTAGCTTTAATTAATAAAGTTGATAAATCATCATTTTCTACATTTGGCAAATCAAATCTTTGGGTTAATTGTTGAAGAATTAATCTCAAAAATACATCGGGACGATTTTTACCATCAGCACGAATATTAAAAAAGCAAATTGTTCCGGGATTATCTACTATATATTTTGCAGCTATGGCACTTTTACCCATTCCCGCATCACCAAGGATGGTAAAATATCCACTTTTGTGATTTTCGATAAACTGGTTAATGGCATTAAATACAAATTTTCGACCGCAAAATATTTGAGTTTTATCTGCAATTACGGTTTGAAATTCTGTTGCTATTAGTGGTGGAAACCAATCATCAACTATATCTGATGGTGTTAGTATTTCATCTATATCATTTTTTTTAATTCCTTCATTTATAGCATTTACAACATTTTCTATAACGTATCTATCAACTGCTGTTACTTTTTGGGTTTGCTGTCCTATTAAATATTTAATTTGGTCTTGACTAGCGTTTGCTGTCGTTGCTAGAGTTTCTATAGTAAAACCTACTTTTTTATATGCTTCTTTGAGTTTAGCTTTTCCCGAATCACTAGCTTGTACTTTTCCCAGTTTATTCATAAATATGTATTGGTGGTAGATTGATTTTTTAGACTATAGCAAATATAGATTATTGCTGTCTAGGGAATTTGGGGTATTGATATTTCCCTAAACTCCCTAAAATTTGGGAAAAATTTTTCACGAAGAAAACCCTTTTTTCATCTTTATAATTTTTAATGAAATTCTTACTATGTTAGTAAGTTCAAAAACGAACTGAAAGAACTACAAAAAATAGGAGTTAATAGTTATGTTTCCGTCGTTTAAAAAATCCCCAAAAGATTCACGGCTTCAAATTACCCCAGAAAAGCAAAATCAAATTGTAGATTTGTTAGTTCATAACGCACAAGTGACTTTTTACTTAGGCGTTAGTATTACCACTCTATCTACAATGGTGACGTTAATGATGGTTGTTTTATTATTATTTAATAAGATAGAATCAGACCGAATTAACGTACCTTTAAGTATTTTGACTAATCTAGCTAGTTTTAAATTTACCCAGGAAGCAAAAAAAGACTTAAAGGATCTTTTAGAACGCTCCTAAGTCAGTAAAAGCAGTAAATAACTCTTTTAGATTCCACACCCGCCCGGAAATCAATTTCCGGGCTAATAGCTAAAGTGCGTTAAAACGCACTCTAAAAACAGTCGGTTTTAACCGACTTCAGCTTTGAGACAGGGAATTTATTCCCTGGCTACTGGCTACCCAGATTTTTTCAAAATTCATATACTATTGCTATATTTGCTAATAATTATTACCCATTTTCCTAATTACGAATTACTCGATATTTTTGCAAATCTGCTAAATTACAAGCTTCCAAAGCCCTAGCATGAGTGGCTTCTAAAACCACTGGAGGCGCTACACCAGCTTCTAGTGCTTCTTGCCATCTTGCAGCGCATAAACACCAACAATCACCGGGTTTTAAGCCAGGAAAACTAAAATAAGGTGCAGGTGTACTCAAATCATTGCCTTGGGATTTAGTATATTGCAAAAATTCCTCTGTAACTTGAGCGCAAACAACGTGCATTCCCATATCTTGTCCACCTGTGGTACAAAACCCCAGCAATTCTCATTTTGAAAAAAATAAGATAAAATTATCTTAATTTAAGTAGAGA
>NZ_VIKX01000111.1 GCF_009711935.1 Dolichospermum sp. UHCC 0259
TTCGTTCACTTACGCCGTAGTGTACTAGTTATTATTATTTAAGTAACAGTAGTTATTGATTCGTGTATAAATACGCAAGATAGCTCAAGAGCTACAATACTTTGCAACTCCAATACTGAACTATTATCAGCTATAAAAATTACCGGATTAAATAAATGCTTTTTGAATAGTAAATGCAAAAATAAATGCTTGTACTTTCAGTAAAAATCCTTCATACGTAACCGCATGGATAAATTTTGGAAATGGACAAGTGATACTGCTAAATACTGTTTCAATATAATGCCGAGTATGTTGTTTAATATATTGATTCCAAGGCAAGTCTTTACGCTTGGAATTCTTTTTCCGCATGACTTCTAAAGAAAATTCACTTGTTTCTTTTATGTCATCCTCAATATTATAATCAGTATAACCTGCATCAACGTAAAGCTCGCTACCAGGTAGTAAATTTAGAGGTAAAGCATTTAAACCACGGACATCGTTAGCTGCTCCAGGCATAAATACAAATTCAACAGGAATACCATCTTTTGTGCTAATTAAGTGAATTTTCACGCCGTAAAAATACCGTTTTTTTGAGGCGATATAACCTCGAAAATCTTCTGAATGAATTAACTTGACGTTAAAAATGCGAATATTGTCACACAACGGTATAGGAAACGAATCTAGTAAGTATTCTGTATGCTCACTAATTTCCTTTAGTATCATTCCTAGTTGATGAAAAATATCATTCATTAGCATAAAAAGACGATGTAGGCGGCGATTAAAGCGAGATTTTTGTAACATCTTGACGATTAGTTTATGATCTTTCATATAGTCGCAAGCCTGACTATGATTGCCACCGAAAAATATGGATCCAACTAATGCCGTAGTAATAATTTCTGCATCGCTCATATGACACCGAATATCTTCGGTGTGTCCAATTGCTTTTAATAAATCGTCTACAATAGCGTAGATTGTAATTATTTTATCTAACATTTTTCCCTCTGATAATTCTATGTAAAGGGAATTTTCCTAGTTTTTAATTTCTAATTCATCTATCTGAGTGAGTGATTAACATTTGGCACTAAGGAAAATTGCTATCATATACATAACTAGCAACTTGGGTTATTAGATGTCAAATTCGGAAATGAAGGTTTACAATTAATGCCAATAATCTCAGGAATTTCTGATTTAGCAATCTTAAGAACTATTCAAAAATATAGCCTAACTGTAAATAATCTTGATGACTTACAAGAACTTATCCAAAACATTTACACTGCTGAAGTCAATTAAATTATGAATTATTAAGCCCCCATACCTGAATATTTTTTCATTCCTCTGCGCCATAAAAAACGATTAGCACCAAAAAATATAAGAAACCAACCTGAGATTGATAGAAATCCTCTGGTTAAATCTACAGGTAGTCCTACTAAAATACTAGCTGGAAAATTGATCATATAAGGAAAAGGTGTGAACATAACTATGTTTCTGATATTTTCTGGAAAAACATCTAAAGGTGCTATTAAACCTGATAAAAATATGAAAAACAACAACCATAAATTTTCTAAAGCTGCGGCTCTTTCTGTCCAAAATGCAAACATAGCAAAGGTATATTGAATGATAAACCTTAAAGCAAAAACCATAAATGCTACTAAGAGGAATATAAATAAGTTAGTTATACTTGGCAACCAAAAGGCTTGAGGATAGAGAACAAAAAAGAATGTTGATAAAACCAATACAAAAGGCATTCTAGCGACTCTTTCCGCAAGATGGTTCGCTACATGATGCCAAACTGGATCTAAAGGCTGTAATAATTTTGGCGAAAGTTTACCTTCTAATACTTCTTTTTCAAAATCATAAATTACCCAAACAACAGTGAGTTGTCTAGCCAGAAAAACTGCGAAAAAATATCGAGCAAAGTCTACAGATTTAAAAGCAAATTTACCACTATCAGCAGCTTGTACCCAAATACCCATCATGATCATTGGTAAAGAACCAGCTAAAACCCAGAATATTAATTCCGATCTATATTCCAGCACATTAGCATAATATACAGACAGCAAAGTTAAGGATTTTTTAACAAGTGTTTTCATAGTTATCAATGGTTAAATCCTTTTTGAAAAACCCTACCAATTACCTCTTCTACAGGTGGTTCTGTAACTGTTAAATCTATCACTTCTAAATCAGCTAAAATCTGAGAAACAGTGCGAGTCATGGCTTCTTGTTGAACAATAAATCTCACTGCTCTTCCTTCTAGCATTTGTACATCACCATAGGACATAAGTTTTTCTAGGGGTAATGCTTGCGCTAATTCGACATAAATTTCTCGATAAGGAGCAAAATTTTCTAATAATCCATCTAATCTACCATCATAAATGAGTTTGCCTTGATGAATTAATAACACCCGTTCACATAAAGCTGTAATATCAGCCATGTAATGACTTGTTAATAAGATTGTGGCTTGATATAGTTGATTATATTCTTTTAAAAAGTTACGTACTCCTGCTTGAGCATTAACATCTAATCCTAAAGTTGGTTCATCTAGAAATAAAACTTGAGGACGGTGTAAAAGTGCTGCTAACAGTTCAGCTTTCATCCTTTCACCTAATGATAATTTGCGAACAGGTTGGGTTAATTTACCTTCTAAAGCCAGCATTTCTGTTAGTTCTCCAACTCGACGTTGAAATTCTTTATCAGAAATATTATAAATTGCGGCGTTAATTCTCAGAGAATCCAATGCTGGCAAATCCCAAAGTAATTGCTGTTTTTGTCCCATGACTAAGGTGATTTTTTGCAAAAATGCTTCTTGACGATTAAAGGGAATAAATCCTCCAACTTTAACTGTACCTTTAGAAGGATGAATTAATCCTGTTAGCATTTTCAGGGTGGTAGTTTTGCCAGCGCCATTAGGTCCTAAAAACCCCACTATTTCTCCGGTTTCAATGGTAAAAGTGACATCCTGGACTGCGGGAATTGAGCGATAGGTACGGCGGAAAAAATGGTTAATTGTTCCCCTAATACCTGGTTGTTTTGTGGATACAGGATAAAATTTATTAAGTTTTTCTGCTATAATAATTGACATGAAAAATTTATTTCCTTCTACCTGATAATATTGAGTTTCTTCCATCTAAATAATGATCACACAAATTGCCAGAAGAAAGTCGCTTTTGAGGAGGATTATTTTTTCTAAATTTTCTAATTCCTAATTATTTTGTAAGTAAGTTGTGGTAATTGGTAATTGGTGAAAACGATTCTTCTTTCTTCTTCCTCCTGAACTCCTGACTCCTGACTCCTGTTTATCTAAGGTGATAGAAGTCACACATATACATGATTGACATCATCTCAGGGAAATTGCCACGTTGGTATGATTAATGTTAACTAAACTCTAGCCGAGTCGAGTCATTAATAGGGAACATACTAACTGCCGACAGCCTATCATCAGTCTGTCGTTTTTTTTGCGGTCTTTATATGTAATAACTTGTGGTAAGCATAACATATCCCCACAATTAGTTAATAACCTGACACATATTTGCCATAGCTACTAACAATTGTGGGGAATTAAGGACTTTTAACTCTGTTCCTATCTATCGTACAGAGGTTTGATTATGACATCGCTTGAATGATGTAATCAAAGTAAGGTGCTGTTTCCCCAGCGTCTTCTGCATTTAATAAATCTAATGACGCTTGTTTGAGAGAGGCGATCGCTTCTACCATTCCAGGCACGGGAACGCCGAGAGAGTTGTACATTTCCCGCACACCAACCAAACCAATTTTTTCAATGGGTTCTTTGTCACCGGCAAGTACACCGTAGGTGATTAGGCGTAAGTACCAGCCAAAGTCCCGAATACACAAAGCCCGTTGTTTGTCGCCGTAAGCATTACCACCGGGGGCGATAAAGTCAGGGCGTTTTTGCCAAAGTTTTTTGGTGGCTTCTTGAACGATCTTTTTCTCGTTTTCTGAAAGGGTGGCGGCGATTCTTGTGCGCTGCACACCTGTTTCCAAAAATGCTTTGATGTTTTTGAGTTCGCCACTGCTGGGGTAACGCAGTTCGTCGTCAGCTTGGAGAATAACTTGGCTAATTACAGTCATGATTATCTAAATGAACTGAAATATTTATATCTGCTAGTTTACCGACTTAGAGGGACATTCGTGAAGTGTATGGGAAGATAGAGATAAATGAATTTACAATTCGACATTGTTCTCTAGCAATTGACTAATGACTAATATAATGTGGCGACAAGATGAAATTATTGAACTGGAAATTACTGATTTAAGCGATACTGGTGATGGTGTGGGACGCTTTGAACAGCGGGTGGTTTTTGTTGCTGATACTGTTCCAGGCGATCGCCTACTTGTCAAACTATTCAATGTTAAGCCAAAATATGCCTATGGTCAGGTGCAGGAATTATTGCAAGCCTCACCTCACCGGGTGCGTCCCAGTTGTATTGTTGCTGATAAATGTGGTGGTTGTCAGTGGCAACATATTAATTATGACTACCAATTAATCGCCAAACACAATCAAGTAACTCAAGCTTTAGAAAGAATTGGCGGTTTTGTAAATCCACCGATAGATCCAGTTTTGGTAAGTGCTGCATCCTTTGGCTATCGCAACAAAGTCACATATCCTATTGGTAGGTCAGCCACAGGTCATGTCCAAGCTGGATATTATCACAAAGGTACTCATAAATTAATTAACTTGAATCAATGCCCCGTCCAAGACCAGCGATTAAATCCCTTGTTAGCTGAAGTAAAATTGGATATTGAAAAGCAGGGTTGGTCAATTTATGACGAAACCCGACATAAAGGACTAATTCGCCATTTGGGTTTACGCATTGGTCGTCGTACAGGAGAAATGCTGCTAACTTTAGTCGTCACAAATTGGAATTTACCAGGAATTGAAACCCAAGCCCAGCAATGGTTACAGCGTTATCCCGAATTAGTCGGTGTGTCACTTAACCGCAATAGCGATCGCACAAATGCTATATTTGGATCAGAAACCCGTTGTCTAGCTGGAACTCCCCACCTTCAAGAAAAATTCGCCGGACTGGATTTTCAAATCGGCCCAGATACATTCTTCCAAGTGTACACAGAAACAGCCGAAGCACTCCTAGCCGTAATTCAGTCAGAACTGAACCTACAAGGGCATGAAATCCTCATTGATGCCTATTGTGGGATAGGGACATTAACTTTACCCCTAGCCAAGCAAGCACAGCACATCACAGGTTTAGAATTGCAACCAACAGCAGTACAACAAGCAACTATCAATGCCCAAGAAAATGGAATTAATAATGTAACATTCCAAGTAGGCGCAGTCGAAAAGATTCTCCAGAATTTGGAAATTATCCCAGATGTCGTCTTACTTGATCCACCCCGCAAAGGATGTGAAGCTAACGTTATCAAAACATTAAGAAACCTGAAACCATCTCGAATAGTTTACGTCAGTTGTAAAGTAGCCACCCTCGCCCGTGACCTGAAACTACTTTGCGAAGATGGGCTATATAAAATCACAAGGGTGCAACCTGCTGACTTTTTTCCTCAAACTGCTCATGTAGAAGCAGCAGCTTTTCTAGTGCTATCAGACAATGATAAGAATAGTTAATTCTTCCCAAAAATAAAAATCAGAAATTTGTACTCTAGTGGATACTCATAATGCTAGAATGGAATTACATAAAAATAGAAACTCATTTTGTTTTAAAGAAATCGAAGCTGCATAGAGTCTTAAGAAAGGGATAAAATTGTGTTAAATACAAACTAGCAGTTAACAAGAGCCTCCTGCCCATTTTGTTCAAAAATAGCAGTTCTTATTCATCTAATAAATGAACAGATTAACTTTAGCAAATTGTAAATAAACAAGATGAATTCTCATTCTCTGTTATCAGCTAAGAGCATTTTTATAAATTTAGTTTTACAGACTCAAGTTTGAAGGCAGCATGACTACCTAATTTTTATCAGAATGCCTGAAAAAGCTTTCCTGATGTCTAGCTAAATAAAAGCTACGGGGTTTCTCTTGTGATTACCATTTCTCTTCGTCCAGTTGGGCGTTATTGGGGGACAATTAGTTTTGCCTCCACCCTCTATCTTTGTCCAATCCTAGATTTACTCTTGACAGATATTCCTGTAAAATTACAATCGGAACTACGACTAGGACTTCAAGAAGCCCTAGTAAATGCCGCTAAACATGGGAATAATCTTGATCCCGGCAAATTAGTCGTAGTTCGGTTCTCATTAATAGATAATCAGTATTGGTGGATTATCTCAGATCAGGGTAGTGGTTTCACGCCCTCTCTCGAAGATCATAGTGATCCCAATGACTATTTACCACCAGACGAAGCAGAAAGTGGGCGGGGTATGTCCTTACTGCATCAAATTTTTGATCAAGTAAAATGGAATTGCAAAGGTACAGAACTCACACTTTGTAAACAAGTAGAAAGCCGGCGTTTATTATCTTTGCGAAGATAAGAGGCAGGGGGCAGGTGAAAGTTATTGCTTAATTTCTTCACGCTTATGCCCGTGCGTAGGGCAGGGGGGAGCGGAAATTGACTTATCTAGCCAGCCTACAGCCTGTTCTAGCCTAGCCTGTGCTTCTTGGGGTTCATTTTTGACCAAAAATACCATTGCGGCGGCTGCTTGTTCACTAGCGCGGGCATTGCGGTTAGATTTGAGCCGATGCCAATCATCAGGAGAAATACTCAGCCTTTCCATGAGTGCCTGTGCTAGTTCTAGAGTGCTAATTTCCTTGAGTTGGCTAGTTTGCGACATAATACTAAGTGACGAGTTAAGAGTAAAAGTTATGATTTAATCATCATAGCTAATGAACAATCATCAATGACTAATTTAGAGGAAAATCCCCAGCCAGATTTTGCACAGGAATTGGCAGAAGTAGAAACTTCATTACGATTCTTAAAAGATAGATATGCACAAGTGCAAAATGATCAACAACAAAAGGCACAATGGCAACAAGAATTAAAAAATTTAAAGCAAAATAGAAAGCAGACTCCAGAAATTAAAGCCGAGTTAAATCGTCTGCAAAAACAATTAGAAACCTTAGAAATCAATCTAGAAAGCCAGTTATTTTCTTGGACTAGCCTGAAAAGACCCTTTTGGCAAGCTGTTCGTTTTGGCGGTTTAGGCGTTATTATAGGTTGGTTATTAAAATCTTGGGTTGGTTGATGTAAAAGATCCCCGACTTCTCAAAGAAGTCGGGGATCTGATCCTGATCCTTCTGATCCTTTAAAAAATACAAATTGTAGAAAATGCTAAATTATCGTATTGCAGAAATATTAAGAAGTGGTAAACCAGATGAAACTTTAGTAGTCCAAGGTTGGGTAAGAACAAAACGCGAATTAAAAGGATTTGCATTTTTGGAACTTAATGATGGTTCATCCTTGGGTAATTTGCAAATTGTTATTAATCAAGATTTACCAGACTATCAAGGAATATTAAAACAAATCAATACAGGTGCTTCTATCGAAGTAGCAGGAGTCCTAGTAGCTTCCCAAGGTAAAGGACAAAGAATAGAATTAAAAGCAGATACAGTGAAAGTATACGGAGATGCTGATCCTGATACTTATCCTCTGCAAAAGAAACGTCATTCCTTTGAGTTTCTCCGCACCATTGCCCATTTGCGTCCGCGAACTAACTCCTTTGGTGCAGTATTCCGGGTGAGAAATGCTTGCGCCACTGCTATTCACCAATTTTTTCACGAACGGGGCTTTTTATGGGTACATACTCCCATTATTACCGCCAGTGATTGTGAAGGTGCAGGTGAACTATTTAGTGTGACTAATTTCAATTTAAAGAACGTTCCTAAAACAGAAAACCAAGAAATTGATTATAGCCAAGACTTCTTTAGTAAACCCGCATATTTAACAGTTAGTGGTCAATTAGAAGCCGAAATCATGGCTATGGCTTTTACGAATGTCTACACCTTTGGTCCCACATTCCGGGCAGAAAATTCTAATACTTCTCGACACTTAGCCGAATTTTGGATGGTTGAACCAGAAATGGCCTTTTGTGATTTAGAAGGTGATATGGATTTGGCTGAGGAGTTTCTCAAACATATTTTTAAATATGTGATGGAAACTTGTCCCGAAGACATGGAATTTTTTAATGAACGGATTGATAATACTGTTTTAGAAACTGCAAATAATATTATTAATAATCAATTTGAAAGATTGACTTATACCGAAGCAGTCAAACTTTTAGAAAAAGCTGATGCTAAGTTTGATTACCCTGTGAGTTGGGGTGCTGATTTACAATCAGAACATGAACGCTATTTAGCTGAACAATTGTTCAAAAAGCCTGTCATTGTTACAGATTATCCCGCCCAAATTAAAGCTTTTTATATGCGGTTGAGTGACGATGAAAAAACCGTCCGCGCTATGGATATTCTCGCACCAAAAATAGGCGAAATTATTGGTGGTTCACAACGAGAAGAAAGACTTGATGTTTTAGAAAAACGGGTATTAGCACAGGGTATGAACCCAGAGGATTTGTGGTGGTATTTAGATTTACGTCGTTATGGTACTGTTCCCCACGCTGGTTTCGGTTTGGGGTTTGAAAGATTGGTGCAATTTATGACGGGTATGGGAAACATTCGAGATGTGATTCCGTTTCCTCGCACACCACAAAGTGCGGAGTTTTAATTATTTTAGAGGCGTTTTCAATAACGTCTCTCCTATCCTCCTGGATTATAAATTATCCAAGGTTTTAATTGGCGATCGCACCATTTACCCTCAACTAACTCTGTCACTAAAGGTGTGATCATAAACTTCGCAGGAAAGCCCCCCAACACATCCACCCGCACACAAGAATAAGGTTTTTTACTCTCCAAACCACTCCCACTCCGTCCCACATACAACAGCGAATCAGCAACCTTGCGAATGGAAAGATCCCCATTATTATTGAAAGTTTCCAGCAATTCTCCTCCTTCTGGACGTTGACGACGAAGACGACGACCACTACCACCGGCAATAATATAATTAATATCAGAATCTGCGTGTCCTGTATTCACAGTTTGCAAATGCTCAAAACAATGGGCGTGTCCGCTGAATATTATATCTACTATTGGACGTTCCTGAGTTATATTACCCAAACTTGTTGCCACCTCATCAAAAACATCCCGTAACCGATGACGAACCGCTAAAGTTTGCCTTTGATTCCATTTACTACCTTCTGTAACATAAGGTGGATGATGGAAAAATATTACCCGTCCTCTAACTGCATTATTCTGCCAAGATGCAATTAATCTTTCTTTTAACCAATTCAATTGTTCAAAATCAACATTAGTATTGGTATGAGACTCTAATTGCTTTTCAATATCAATTTTTACCTCATTAATTTGGTCTAATTTTCCCCCCAGTTCAGCCAATAATTCCGCGTCATCAGACTTTTCAGGATTGAGTTTGTCATATTCCGTCAAAATCCGTAATTCTTCTTGGTCAATTTCCTGACGACGTTGTGCTAATTCCCGACGGAAATTATCCCCAGCTTGGTTATTAGGTAAAGGATCTGGAGTATTGAAAGTATTAGAATCTAAGGCAAAAAAGTCAATACCGCCGTAACAAAAATTATAATAGCGATTAGGTAAACGAGTAAAATTCCCTGGTTGATAACGCAAACATTTACCCGTAATAGTTTTGGCGTTGTAATGCTGTTTTAAATATGCTTCCAAATCACTTGGAGAAACTGCCGCCAAATAATCTAAAAATGCTCTAGCATAAGCATCACCTTGATTTGAACCATGCCAACCAATCTCAATATCTTTATATCGCAACATCCGCCGTAGAGGCAAAGTCGGACCAGTTAACAACCGATAGAGTAAAGGAACATCATAGTAATCATGATTCCCCAGCACTGGTAAAATCGGCAGCTTAAATACCATCTGATCATAAGCAATATTTTGAGGCTGATGACCACCAACTAAAAATTCTCGATAAGGTTCAATAAAATTGGCTGGGTAATATTCACGAGAACCCACCATATAAATCACATCACCAGTGTGCAGCACAAAACGGCAATCATCACCATGATTTACCATCATTTTGGCAACTTCCCGTTGGGGATGGTGTCCAGAATAGGACTTACTTCCAGTATCACCCATTACCATAAAGGAAAAATCTGGACTTTCTGAGTTGCCATCATCTATCACCATGCAGGTTTGGTCAATTCCCTGCTGTAAGATACTCGAATGCTGCCACCGCACCCGTTGTTTCATCTTTTGAATTTTGACAGAAATCGGTGGTTCAGAAATCAATTTCATAGGAAATAATATTGTCAGAAATGGCTATAGCTTGCGTGACGACGTAGGAGTCATACGCCACGCTACGCTATCAGAATGTCCGGGATTAAAGGATTAACAGGATTACGGTTTAAATTAGTCCGTGCAGGCGGTCACTGAGCCTGTCGAAATGCGGACTTTGTTTGTGTAGCCGCGACTTCTAGTCGCCTAATTTTGATAAATTAGCGAAAACCTAGTGTGTTAATTTTGACAGGAAAACCAGGGATTTCCTTCATGCAGAAAGTATGATAGAAAAAAGGATACCTGAAAGCTCA
>NZ_VIKX01000112.1 GCF_009711935.1 Dolichospermum sp. UHCC 0259
TACTTCTACCTACCCTATAAACTCTCGAAAGTGGGGGGAGAGTGAAAAACTACGAATTGAGGTCAGGAGATATTTGTGTAAAGGGAAGTGAGAATTATGCAGATCATCGAGAACAGTTGTTGCCTTGGTTAGAATGTTTACCATTAATTGACCAGTATTGTGGGGATTTGGGTTTTGCTAATGATGCGGTTGGTTTTGTGGCACAACTCAAGTCTTTATTAACTGATACAGCTTTGCGGGTGGATACTGCTTATCCTGATAATCGTCAACTGGTGATTAATGATTTGGGTGAACCTGTATTAAAAAAGTATCCGCGTCATGATTTGAGTCCGTCAGCTAAGGCTTTACTTGATGCTGTAGAAGAACGGTTTCCGGAACGGAATTTGATTGATATTCTGCGGAATGTTGATTATTGGACTAATTTTACTCGCCATTTTGGACCAATGAGTGGAAGTGATCCTAAGTTAGAACGGGCAACGGAACGTTATCTTTTGACTAGTTTTACCTATGGTTGTAATTTGGAACCGACTCAGGCGGCTAGACATATGCGAGGTATTGTCACCTCTAAGGAAATATTGTTTGTGAATCGCCGTCATGTGAGTGTGGATAAACTGAATGCAGCTCTGGTAGATATTATTAACCGTTACAATGTTTTAAAACTGCCGGGGATTTGGGGTGATGGGACAACGGCGGCGGCAGATGGAACTAAGTACGAACTCTACGAGGAGAATCTGTTATCGGAGTATCATATCCGTTATGGTGGCTACGGAGGGATTGCTTACCACCATGTTTCTGATACCTATGTGGCGCTGTTTAGTCATTTTATTTCCTGTGGGACTTGGGAGGCTGTTTATATTATTGAGGGGTTGTTAAAAAATCTTTCTGATATTCAACCTCATACGATTCATGCAGATACTCAAGGACAATCAACGCCTGTGTTTGCGTTGTCATATATGTTGGGAATTAAGTTAATGCCCCGGATTCGCAATTGGCAGGATTTAAATTTCTTTCGTCCCAATAATGATACGGTTTACGAGCATATTGATTCTTTGTTTAAGGATGCGATTGATTGGGTCAAGATAGAAAACCATTGGCAAGATATTTTACAGGTTGTCTTGTCAATTCAAACTGGTAAGATTTCGAGTGCGGTGTTGTTACGAAAGTTAGGAAATTATAGTCGTAAAAATAGGTTATACCAAGCTTTTCAGGAGTTGGGACGGGTGATTAGGACGATCTTTTTGTTGCAATATATTTCAGATATGAAGTTACGACAACAGATTACTGCGGCTACGAATATTGTTGAGGCTTATAATGGTTTCTCGAAGTGGTTTTTCTTTGGTGGTTTTGGGGTGATTGCTAATAATGATCCCATTGAGCAGGAGAAGATTATTAAATATAATGATTTGGTTGCTAATGCTGTTATTTTCCACAATGTTGCGGATTTAACTGATGTTTTGCGAGATTTATTGAAGGCTGGTCATTTAATTAGTCGTGAAGATGTGGCGGCGTTGAGTCCTTATATGACCAGTCATATTAAGCGTTTTGGCGATTATTTGATTGATATGGAGACTGTCCCGAATTTGTTGGATGATGACGGGATTTTAGTTTTGACTTGAGATGAGAGTTAAGGTACTCCTGGCAAGGGTTGTAGAGTTTTTATTTACAAAACTTTACAACGTGTTCCATTTTGCAGGTAGTGCGATTCGTTCTGGAGAAACCCA
>NZ_VIKX01000113.1 GCF_009711935.1 Dolichospermum sp. UHCC 0259
GTATATCTGCCCAGGTATAAATAGAACTCCAGATCGGCTTACCAGCTTTGACTGGCAGGGGTGCAGGGGTGCAGGGGAGAATATTTTCCTGACAACTGACAACTGACAACTGACCAATTACCTGGCTGTAAGATATTGTTTGATGATATTAATAGTCTCTTCTGGATGGCTCATGTGTGGGCAATGTCCCGTGGACTGCATTATTTGTAGTGTGCTTTCTGGTAAATGTTGTTGCAGATATTCTCCGACCTCAATAGGAGCGATCGCATCTTCTGCACATTGTAAAATCAGTGAAGGTATTGTTACCTTGGGTAAATCATTGCGGTTATCAGAATAAAAAGTAGTTTTGGCGAATACACTCGCAATCACAGGATCAGTTGAACAAAAACTAGCCTCCAGTTCTTGAGTTAGCTCCGGTTGATCCTCATTTTTCATGATCACAGGAGCTAAAAAGCTTGCCCAGCCAATATAATTTTTGTCCATGATATCCAGTAGATCCTCGATATCTTTGCGCTCAAATCCTCCCACATAATTAGGTAAATCATTGATGTAGCAGGGTGAAGGACAGACAAGAATCAGGGAGCTAAAGAAATGAGGAGCTTGGATAGAGGAGAGAATACCAATGATACTGCTAACAGAATGCCCGACAAAAATTACATCCGTCAATGCCAATTCTGTACAGATATCTAGAATATCCTGGGCATAACCATGTAGACTACTATATTTTTCAGCATTATAGGCACTAGTATCAGATTTTCCAGAACCTACATAGTCAAATAAAACGATTTTGTAGTCCTTCTCGAAAGCTGGTGTTATAAACCGCCACATATTTTGATCACACCCGAACCCATGAGCAAAAAGCATGGGCTGTGTACCTTGTCCGAAAACTGTTACATTATTGCGGAGGATAATATTTTGAGTCATTTTATAGGCATCAGCAAGTATGTTCATTATACCAAGTGTCTTACCTCTCCAAAGGAAAGATTACAGACTGATTGCGCCCCTGTTCTTTGGCGCGGTAAAGTGCTTGATCAGCCTGTTCGATCATATCAATTGGTGATAACTCAGGACTAGGGATCAAACTGGTAATCCCTAAACTAACAGTCACTAAATTACCTATTTTTGAGGCTTGATGAGGAATTGCTAAGTCTTGAATAGTAGTATGAATCCGTTGAGCGATCGCAATAGCTCCTGGCAAATCTGTATTTGGTAAAATCACCGCAAACTCCTCCCCCCCATAGCGAGCCACTAAATCCGCCGGACGGCAGACAATCTCTTGTATGGACTGAGCGATTTTAATCAAGCACTCATCCCCCAATTGATGACCATAGGAATCGTTATAGCGTTTAAAATAGTCAACATCAAACAACAACAAAGATAGAGATTGCTGTTCTCGGTATAATCTCTGCCATTCTTGCTCCAAACAATGATCAAAACAGCGACGATTAGCAATTTGCGTTAACCCATCAGTATTAACTTGTTTTTCTAGTTCCTGATTTGCCAATCTCAGATTATACTCTGCTTCTCGTAGAGCCAATTCCGCTTGCTTACGCTTGCTAATATCCGTAACCCGTACCAAATCAATGGTTTTACCAGCTATATTAATGCGTTTTACTGCTAAATTGCCCCAGAAATTATGCCCTTTTTCAGTAACATATTCTATTTCTCGACTCCAAAAACCTGATTTATCGATATCATCAGTAATCATCATCAAGTCATCATCAGTAAATCGCTGTTTTTGTAAATTTTGCCCCTCACTACCAATTAATGTTTCTTTACTGGCAACTGCAAACATCTCCACAGCGCGACTATTGCAATCCAAAATTAAGGGATTGGGAACATCAACTAGAAAAATGGCATCGGTAGATTCGTTATAAATAGCCTCTCGAAGGTCTCGACTTTTTCTAAGTTCTAACTCTGCTTGTTTGCGATCGGTGATATCCTGTGATGTTCCTAAAATCTGTTTAACATTACCATCAGGAGTGCGAGAAAATACCGTATCTCGACTATAAAGCCAACGCCATTGACCTTGAGCATCCTTAATCCGATACTCTATTTGTGTGAATTCATAATCTTGGAGATAATAACATTGTTGCATGGCTTCATAGACTCGATGCAAATCATCAGGATGACAAATAGTAGGAAACAAATCAGCACCCATTTCCTGAATTTCTGCGGCAGAATAGCCTAAAATTTCGCCAACAGAACGATTCGTATAAACATTACGCTGCTCAATAAAATCATAAATATAAAGTAAGTTTGGTGTTAGATATGCAATCTGTTCAATAAAATGCTGACTCTTTCGCAAGTGATCTTCTGCTAGTTTGCGTAAACGCAGTTCATCACAGAGATCACTAACATCTCTCATCACACCAATTACACAATCCTGCTCATCCAAACATTCCACCCTAGCTGACATAAGAACAGTTCTAGTTTGCTGGTAGCGAGTACGAATTACTACTTTGAAATTTAGTATACTTCCTTGATTGATTAGTGCTTCTCTGAAGTAATTCAAATCATCAAAAGTGTCCCATACATTTAATTCTAGGCAACTTTTCCCCACAATATTTTCTTGACTATCTCCCCAAAGTTGGCAAAAACTTTCATTGACATTTAAAATTTTTCCTTCTGCTAAAGTCGCAATCCAAACTGGGTCAGGAGTGGTATGAAAAATAGTCGAAAATTTAGTTTCTGATTCTCGAAAAGTTTTTTTAACTTGAGTGGCCATCTGGTTGAAAGATACTGCTAAAGCCTGAAGTTCTACAATGGTTATATCTTCAGATAAAGACTCCTGCCATACCCCTTTAGATAGAGCTTGACTAGCACGACTTAAGCGTAAAATAGGTTTAGTTATGTAATGGGCGGTCAAACTACCCGTCCCAATGGCAATTACCAAAGCCAAGCCGCACAATAAAAAGGTTTTCTGGGTATTGGCATAAATTTCTGCCATAAATTCCGATTCAGGAATTACTGTCACTACAAGCCAATCTAAGCCATAATCGTCGCGGTAGGGCGTAACTCTGACAAAGGGTTTTTGGGGCAAAGACGGACGCAGAAGTTGGGATTGAGAGATAGCTTGTAAACTACCAAACTGCCGGATTAAATCCTGAGTTACGTTGCGGATGACAGGTTCACGGCTATTTAAGGCTTGTAATCTTGTAGCTTTACCATTGACAATAGGGGTTGAAGATTCATCTTCGGAACTGGCAACCATCAATCCCGATCGCTCCATAATGAAAATATGACTGGATCTTCTAAGATCCAATTTTTTCAGAAATCTACTAATTTGCGAGAGTTCAAGATCAATACCGAGAACTCCTATCAGCTTTTTTTGTGAATCGTAGACAGGAGTGCTGGCGGAAATGCAGATGCGATCAGGTATATCTGCCCAGGTATAAATAGAACTCCAGATCGGCTTACCAGCTTTGACTGCATCTAAATACCAAGCAGCATTATTGTATTGCGGATTTTTGATAGTAGCTGCTAACTTGAGGCGATTTCCCTGATTATCTACTAAGTAGCTGCGGCTTTTACTCAGATCAGATAGGGGAATTTCTCCAATGTCCAACTTATTACCCAGCCCATAACCAGCACCAATAAATCCCCCTTCTTTAGTACCAAAGTTGATGTAGGTAAACTTGAAAGATCGCACCTGACGATAAAAATATTTACCCAAGGTGTTAAAATCATTTAAGTCCAAAATTCCCGACTCAAAAGCATCTACATTGGTGCGGTTGATTTCCTGGGCTTTTCCTAAATAACTATCTAAATGTTGCCCGATGCGATCGTCTACTTCTATCATTAATTGGTCTGCTAAATTCTCTACAGCCTCCTGTCCAGTCTGACAGAAAAAATAGCTCATCAGTGACACTAATCCTACTGTTTGCACAACAAATGGCACTATCAACAAGGTTCTGAGCGGTACTTTGGCAGATATTTTTGCGAACCAGTTGATAGCAGGATTATTCATATTTCCAGCGACAAAATATTTGGTACATTAAAATAGACTTAGGCTCTTGCGTGCATAATTCTGGATAATTTGTATTTGTACCATACCCCCAAGCATATTGGCTTAACTAATTTCCTCCATCGGTCGTTCTATATCATCTTCACCCAAATATTCACCATTTTGTATTTCTACAATGATTAAAGGAATTGACCCGGGATTTTCTACTTTGTGCAATGTAGCGGCTGGTACATAAGTTGATTGATTGTGATTGAGTAATATTTCATGATCACCACAAGTTACCTTAGCCACGCCAGAAACGACTACCCAATGTTCATGACGATGATAATGGATTTGGGGTTTAATACCGTGTCTAGGCTTGATTTCCACCCGGCTGATGCGATAATTTTGCCCTTCTTCGATGACTTCCACATAGCCCCAATAGCGATTCTCAGGTTGTGCTATCTCTTTCGAGATGCGATCGCCGGCATGGGATGAAGTTATACTCAAATTTGATGGTATCTCAATTTCGTTCTCATTCATACAATTTTAGATTTTAGATTTTGGATTTTTGAGCAATCTATATTACCAATTACCAATTACCAATCACCTAAATAGAAAAAGACTTATTCGTGAATAATAGCTTCTGAAATTCTAACGCAGGTAATGCCGGACTATATATAAAACCTTGGATTGCATCACAGTTATTTTCCCGTAAAAATGCTAATTCCGCCTCAGTTTCTACCCCTTCAGAAATAATTTTTAGATTCAAATCATGTCCTAATTGAATCAAACTTTTGGTAATTGCTGCTTTGCGGTAATCATCATTAATATTTTGAATAAAATCCCGATCAATTTTCAGTGTATCCATTGGCAACTGTTTAAGATACATTAATGAATTATTACTAACTCCAAAATCATCAATGGCAATTTTTATCCCTAAAGAACGTAATTTTTGCATAGCACTTATAGCCAAATTCATATCTTCCATAATCATTCTTTCCGTTAATTCCAGTTCTAGAAAATTTAATTGAATATTATGGCTAGATATCAAGTGGATAACCTTGGGAATTAAATCTAGTTGATTAAATTCCAAAGGTGACAGATTCACCGCTATTGTTAAGTCATGAATGCCAATATCTTGCCAAACTTGCATTTGCTGACAAACTGTTTTTAACACCCAATTACCAATATCAATAATTAATCCATTAGACTCGGCTAAAAGAATAAATTCCTGTGGTGCAACTCTTCCCAGTTCGGGACTTTGCCATCGCAACAGGCTTTCTGCGGAAGTAATTCTCCCAGTATTGATATCAACAATTGGTTGATAATGAACCTCAAAACCCTCAAAATTATTCTCTTTTATTGCTAGAGTTAAATTATTTAAAACTAGCTGCATTCTCGGTGTTAATTTATGAGTACCAGCCAACCAGGTTTTCTTTAAGTTTGCATATTTTTCTAACTTATTCAGAATAGCACTCAATAATTCAGCCCTCGTAAAAGGCTTAGTTAGATAATCATCTGCACCCATATTCATCCCCTGACGAAAATCGGATTTAGCCGCATTAGCAGTCAAAAAAATAAAAGGAATAGTTGATGTTGATGGCTCTTGACGCAACGCTTTTAATACACCATAACCATCTAATTCTGGCATCATCATATCACACAGAATTAAATCTGGAGCTTCTAACATAGCAAACTCCAAGCCTATTCTACCATTAGCAGCGGCAACAGTTTCAAAATTCTCAGCTTCTAGTAAATCTAATAAATTATCTCGTACTGATTCCTCATCCTCAATAACTAGAATTTTCGACATAACTAACCTCATTTTTACTATGATTATTTAAATTTAAAACACGTAAAGGAAATTTTAAAGCTATAACAACTTGATTCATGAAAAAATTCTCTATAAACTAATATTTAATTTCAGAAATATTACGTAGTCAGCAATGTTTACCAAAATCATGACATCGTGGATAATACCCAATTTACTGAAAATTTCGTAAATATCATTGATGATTTCCATAGATAGGTTTATATTCTCATCAGACCAAGTTAACCTTGCCAGTTACCAAAACATCATTTAACATTTATACCATTCCTTTGACGCACATTTAATCTTCTTTCACCAAAACGGATGAGTCGTTCAATAGCTAAAAGACGATTTTCCCAAACTTTAACTTGATAGAGATTGACTTGATTTTTCCCTGGTATCTGTGAAAAGTGCAATTGGACGCTGTTGAGGGCTTTTCTAGCTGCAATTAAATTAATAGCCGAAGGTACAGATGCTAGTTGATTTAACGCATCTTTTAACTCCTGATCTAATTTCTCAAACTCAGCATTGGTAATTGCAGATATGGGTAGCTGACCATTTTTTTCTACTATCTGCCATTCTCTCTGCAAAGCTGCATAACGAAATGCGGCAGTGCGAAAAGGTTGACGTTGAGGCATAGGTTCATTTCTAATTCCTTGGGTACTATTAAATATTTGTTCTAGTTCAGGATGAAAATTTTCCGCTGCAAACAAGGCATAACCATTCACTGGCAAGTCTCGCACAAGTTGCAATTGATCAAATGCACCCATAGTTGGTAATGACCTCAGACGGATTCCTGGAACTAATAGGGTAGCACCTAATTTTGTAGACGTAATCCACGGTTGAGCTAATCCTTGAAACCGAGGTGTATCTAAAGCATAGGTCATCGGCATAATTAAATCTATATCTCCTCTTCTTGCCCATACCTCCCAATGTTGTTGAATTTTTTCAATGCGTTCATATTCCGGTAAGGGAAAAACGGCTACTGAGAGAAGCAGAGTGTTTCGTTTTTGTCGCAACGTCTGTGATAATTCAGCCACAAAGCTATCCACCTTTTGGGTGCGGAATGCTGTCCATTGTTGCCACAAATCCCGTTGACTGGGAGAAATATCTAAGGGGTCAAAACCAGTCTGCTGTTTAAATTGCTCCCTTGCAGCTTTACCATAACCATAGCTGCGACCAACAAGAGAGTCTTGAAAAGGATAACGAATATAATCCAAATGAATACCATCTACTTGATAGCGAGTAACGATTTCGGTATATAATTTGGTTAAATATTCCCGTACCTGGGGATTGGCTGGATCTAAAAAAGGTTTAGTTTGACCAATGGGAATAATATTACCTTTGTTGTCATAATTAGCCCAATCGGGATTTGCAGCTAATACTGGTCCCAAATAATCAGGACTAACATTAATAATTTCATTATGACGGTTATTTCCAGCGGCGAATACCCACACCCAAGCGTGCAATTCCATTCCCCGTGCATGAGCTAGTTTAACCGCACTCTCTAGGGGGTCCCAGTCACGAATCAGAGGGTTTTGTTGAGGTGCTACCTGACTAGGATAAATGGGATAACTGGCATTAACTGTTTCCAAAAAAATGGTATTAATTCCGGCTTTTGCTAGTTTATCAAAAATTTTGGCTAATTCGACTTCATTTCCGGCTTTCACGATAGTGCCTCTATCTAGCCAAATTGCTCGAATTTCTGGTTGTGCTAATCGTTGATTGACGGGAAATTGCTGCCATAAATTTGTTTTAGCTTGTAACCATTTCTGTCTAACTGCTGCATAGTTTTTTTGTTGAATTAATAAGGGGATATTTTTAACAGTTTCTCTCGCTTGTACTAATGTTTCTGCTAGGTTTGAGGGTGATGTTTCTGGCTGGAAAGATTCTGTTTTGATTGATTCGGCTTTTTCTCGTGGGGAATGAGTGCGATTATTGTTGATATTTTTGGCAGAATTATAAGCTAATGCTGCTATATGGGTACTTTCTAATCTACCCATCAAATTTTCTAATTCTTTTTGCAGGGCTATTCCTTCTTTTTGATCAATCGGCTGATTAGAATTAGGGATAACATCTAAGCGGACATTTTCTTCTAGTTGATTAATTGGATCAATAAAATTTTCATTAGTAATTTTAGAAACTACTAATGATCTTGTATTTTTGGGCTTTGGTTGTAATTTGGAAGTAACAGTTTTTTTGGCAGGTTTTAGCCGAGAAATAACTGTTGGTTTTTTAACAATTTTCTTAGCAGGTTTTCTATGAGAGGTAATGGTTGTTTTTTTAAGAGGTTTGGATTGGGAGGTAAGGGTGCTTTTTTTAACAATTTTTTTGGTGGGTTTTAACTTGGAGGTAGCAATGGGTTTTTTGGGATTTTTTTTAGGAGGTGGGGATTTGGAAATAATCGGTAATTTTTCTCTAATTTGTGGTTTTTTTGGTTCAGCAGCTATTGTGGGTTGACAGTTTGGTGCAGGATTTGCTAGTTTATTTTTGCTATTAACTGGTAATTTTAAATAACGATTTAAGGATGCTTTTAACCAAGCAATGTCTAATCCTACAGATGTATCTCTTCCCCAATACCAACCTAACAAGGTGGATTTTTCAGTTGTTAATATTGCTGGTGGCTGATTTGGGGAGTTCCAAGTTACAGGAGTTTGAATAGTAGAATTATTAGGAATAATCACACCACCGCGAATTGCACCAAATAGTTCTTTTTGATTTATCCAATCAGGAATAGTCGTGTTTGTGGGTTGTAAATTTTCAATGGTGTTGAAGCTAAATCCCCAATAACCTCCTAGAAGTTTTCGTAATAATTGACGAACTCCTGGGGTGGATAAGTTACCCACTGGGCCACTAGCTATTAAATATCCACCTTGACTTACCCATTGATCTAAGGCGATCGCCTGTTCCGTTGTCAATACCTCTATATTAGGTAAAAATAACACTGGCACTTTACCCCAATCAGTCTTATCTTTAACTTGACTCAGCGGAATCACACAATATTTTATATTAAGTTTCTGTAAGCGGTTGCTAATTCCTTGCCATTCTTCAGGATTATTCTGGCTATTAACCACACTGAATACAGGAGAATCGCTAATAGCTTTTGCTGGCAATACTCCCCAGACATTAAACAGGAACAGGTTAATATTTAAAATAATGAATCCGACTGTCTTTTTATTCATTAGTTAATTGTCAGTTGTTGGTTGTCAGTTGTCAGTTGTTAGGTAATGGGACAGAATTAATTACACAGTTGATTTTTCTGTTCCCTGTTCCCTGTTCCCTGTTCCCTGATATCAGAAAGACTTTTGTGAATTATCAATCCTCTTGAAGACAAGTATTGATTAATTCCTCAACTCCCGCTACAGGGAAAATACTGACATTTAATTGCCTAGATACTTCTGCAACCGTCATATCATCGAGAAATATCAGTTCTCCATGCTTCAGCATAACACTAGGTAATAAAATTCCCTCTCCCAAATCTTGTCCTTTTAAGTTTAAAAGTAAATCATGCCCGGTTAATAACCCAGTTACACTAATACTTTGTCCCCAATAATCGCTAGATAAAGCCCACATCTTCACTTCTAAACCTGCGACAGTATTTAACTGTTCTACCAATGGTTGAAATGCTGTTTCTACTGCATTACCTACCACCCAAGTTAATCTGCGTTGATTGGTAATTTTTGGTGGCAATAACTCAGTTGCGGTTTGGGTAAATTGTTTAATAAATAAGCGAATTGAACCCACACCATTATCAATTTGCGGATATTCTTCATATTCAGCTTCCGAGGGTAATTCTTCCCCAGCAATTAAAAACCATTCATCAGCTAACCAGACGACACTAGAATCATATTTTTTGCGAAATTCCTGGGAGAGTAATTTAACTTGACAAATTACCTCTTTGGCTTTTTCTTTTGTGACGGGAATTAATTCATCTTCCTGGGGACGAAACCGCGTTAAACCCACTGGAACAACTGCGACTGATGCTACTGTTGGTATTTCTCCAGTATGAAAAGATGTTAAATCCCGCAATGTCCTTTCTAAATGTTCACCATCATTTATTCCAGGACAGACAACAACTTGAGCATGAATTTGCAATCTTCGTTCTTGAAACCAGCGAATTTGGGATAATATTTCCCCACCTCGATGATTTTTTAAAAGTCTAATTCTCACATCTGCTTCTGTGGAATGAACAGAAACATACAGAGGTGATAACCGCATTTGTTCAATTCTTTGCCATTCTCTGGCGGTTAAATTCGTTAAAGTTAGATAAGAACCATAGAGAAAGCTTAGGCGATAATCATCATCTTTTAAATATAAACTAGTCCGTTTTCCTGGTGGTTGTTGATCAATAAAGCAAAAGGGACAACGATTATTACACTGAATTAAACCATCAAATAAAGCTGTGGCAAATTCTAGTCCTAAATCATCATCATAATCCTTTTCAATTTCGACATGATGGGTTTTCCCAGTCGCATCTAAAACTTCTAATTCGAGAATTTCATCAGCGCATAAAAATTGATAATCAATTAAATCACGAGGTTGTGTGCCATTAATAGCCACAATTGCATCACCGACTGTAAAGCCAATTTCCTCCGCAATTGAGTCAGGTAGCACCTTGGTAATTTTAGCAGGTTGAATGGTAGTCATTGGTCATTAGTCAGTGGTCATTGGTCATTGGTCATTGGTCATTGGTCATTGGTCATTGGTCATTGGTCATTGGTGAAAACTATTCTTCTTTCTCCTGAACTCCTGAACTCCTGACTCCTGACTCCTGACTCCTGACTCCTGAATTCTTACATAACAGAGTTATGCTTGCCAACCGGCAGCGATCGCTAATAAAATAGAAATACCAAAAGCCAATCTATACCAAACAAAAACCATCGTATTCTTAGTTTGCAAGTATTTGATTAAAAAAGCAATTGATAAATAAGAGAAAATAAAGGTAGAAACAATGCCAACAATTAACAGAATTACAATATTATCTGGTAATTCTCCAGATTGAAACATTTTGAAGATTTTCAAACTTTTATATAAAGTCGCAATCGTCAAAGTCGGAAACCCCAACAAAAAAGAAAATTTTGCGGCTGCTTCTCTTTCTAACCCTAAAAATAAACCAGTAGTTAAAGTTGAACCAGAACGAGACACCCCCGGAACTAAAGCTAAAGTTTGTCCTAATCCTACCAGAATACCATCTCGAATTTCCAAAGCATCGAAACCTCGTTTACGAGTTCCCAATTTTTCAGCTAAACCTAGCAGAATCGCCATAATTACCGACATAATCGCAATAATCAAGGAACTTTCGGGAATTACATCTTTTAATAAAAATCCAATAGTTAAAGCCGGAATTGTCCCCACAGCAATCCCCACAACAATTTTCCCATCTTCACTTTCCCAGTCTTTAGTTTGAAAAGCTGTAATTGCACCTTTCACCAAACCAGAAATTATAGCCCAAAAATACCATAAAATGGCAATTACACTCCCAAATTGAATAGCATCAACAAAATCTTTAGAACCAAGTTCTTTCCAACCAAATACCTTTGTGACAATGATTAAATGTGCTGTACTACTAATTGGTAAAAACTCCGTAATTCCTTGCACAATTCCTAAAAAAAACGCCTGGATCACTCCTTGCACCAAATCAACTTGACTAGCAACTTCACTAGGCGCTCCTACCTGTAACAGTTGTGGTAATAGTAAATTTATACTATTTAACTCTAAAATCGTTGTCATTAACTAGACTCCCAAAATCAATGCGTAATTATAGCAAACTATCCAACTTTACTTGGTTGTGGTCAGTCTGTTTAGACAAAATCTTATCAGCGCAGTAAATTAGGTTGCGCTGTTATTTAAACTAACCTATTATTTTCCATTCTAGTGGATTGGTGATATTAAGCCTTAAATAAGAGTGCGTTAGGATTGCGAACAAATGATAAAATATAAGGTGCGTTATGCTTTCGCTAACACACCCTACAGACTACAGACAATTAAATAAACCATTCACCCAAATTAGTTGTTTATCTCAGATTTTAACCATGTTTCCAAATCATTAACATCTGTAAAATCTAACAATGCTTCTCCTAGCTTTTCTAGTTGTTCTATGTTCAAACCTTTGATATTCTGCATATAACTATCTTCCAGCTTTCTAAACCGTTTAGATAATATCCTTAGTAGTAAGTTTATTGCTGCATCTTTTTTACCTTCCTGTCTCCCTTCCTGTCTCCCTTCCTGTCTCCCTTCCTGTCTCCCTTCCTCTATCCCTTCCTGCTTTGCTTCTTGATATACCCGTGTTTGCTTAATATCATTCACGAAAAACATTGTTTCTATCTCCTGACGGCTTAATTGTGAAAATTTGGACAATAAAACAGTCTCCAACAACCCTATAATACCTTGTTTTTCTCTGTCATTCTCCACTTCTGTCTTAGTTCTTGACAAGAGGGTTTTAACTAATTCTGGTGCTTGTGTCTCCTTACTGAGAATTAACTCAATTAACCCCATCCCAATTGAACCCGGTGGTAATTCATCTAAATAAATTCGTTTAATTCTGCCGCTATTAATCCATTATTGTTGATAAACAGTTAATTCTCCCACATCTAAACTCCGTTTCGCAAATAAAGCTACTGCTGCTAGACTGAGCGAAGCCGAAGTCTTGCCAATCTTGTACAGGTTTAAATTGATTGAGATAAATATTTATTTCCGCGATTAATTCCCAGTAAAAATCCGGTTTTGGTTGAAATTGCACTTCTACAAAATAGATGGGTTTTTCTGCACTATCTGCCATAAAAATCCCATCAAACCGAAATGCTTTTTCTTTCACTTCCACAGATGTGAATTTATAACCTGTGGCATTTTGTGCGGGTTCACCAAGGATTTCAAATAGTAGGGTATGGAAGGTGAGGAAGATTCGGCTTGAGTGCATACCTCCATAAAATAAATTTCATGTATAATCAAGATGCCCCCCTGGGGGATTTTCAGTTATGATATTCTGAAGATAAGTAAAGTTTAGTAACAAATATTAGAAACTTTGATTAATCATACATTTTCTGCCTATACAGCTACTAACCCGACTGTAGATATCAATCACAGCCTGCAAAATCCTCATTTACCAAGTTTCCTATCTTCCCGACAAAGTTGGTTAATATTTTTAGCGTCAGTATTTTTAGTATCAGTACCAGTTTTCATAGAAGCCCCATTAGTGCGATCGCTTCCTCTTCTTAGCGTATTAATGACAGGATTTTGGGTGTGGCTGAGTATGAGGTTAATGTCACGTCCCCAAACCTACTTATGGGGAGATTTACTCTTTGGCTTTAGCTGGACTTGGTTAACAGGAGCAATTTATTGGGGTTGGTTAAGATATGAACCAATCTGGCATATACCAATAGAAGCACTAGGACTACCTTTTGCTGTGTGGTGTTTAGCGAAAAATTGGGGTAAAGTCGGCAATTGGTTTTACCTCGGTTCTTTACTAGGAACGGTTTTAACCGATATTTATTTTTATTTAGTAGATTTGATGCCTTATTGGCGACAAATTATGAGAACAGATCCAGCAAGTGCTTCACAAATCTTACAGAATGCCCTAGTACAAGTGCAAACACCCTGGGGAGAAGGCTGGGCAATCATTTTGGCAGCGATTCTTATGACAGTGGGAATAGGATCTTTACTCAATAAGCAATGCCATTGGTATGCCTTTGGGGGCGCAGTTTTGAGTACAATTCTAGTAGACAGTCTCTTCTTATTAGCAGCAGTTCTGGCGTGAAATTCCCATCAATTGGGGTAAACACCAAAAAATGGGCGTAAAGGTGCTATGAGGTGAGATTTTTGGCAAAAGTCAAATCAAACCAAATAGTCGTAAATAATATGGATATTGATCCGCTGTATATTAGTTTTTGATGACTGTTGTGCAAGCTCTCAAGCTGAAACCATGAAGCTAAACCATGAAGAAACTAGGATCTAGTTAGCAAAGAAACTGCTCTAACACCCTTAAACTTCCGGCTTATGCCCTATAGTTCATAGCTTTTGGCTGCAAAATTTTATTATTCCTGAAAAAAAAGAGGTAAAAATCGTGAAAGGATTGGTGCGTTTATTTACTGTATTTACATTGTTGCTAGGTTGTTTGGGAATACTGGGAACTACCCAGACAGCCCAAGCTACTGGTTTCAATAGCTTTGTGGGAAATCAAGTTCCAGTTTTAGCGATCGCTCGTCAAAACAAAGCAGATCAGAAGTTGGCAACAGAGTTTGGTAAGAAAATTGATTTGAACAATACCTATATTCGGGCTTTCCAACAGTATCCAGGATTGTATCCCACCTTGGCTAAGAAGATTGTGGCTAATGCTCCCTACGAAAAAGTAGAAGATGTATTAAATCTGCCAGGATTGACCGATAGCCAAAAAGAACGTTTGCAAGCTAACTTAGACAAGTTCACCGTGACAGAATACGAGCCTAACTTCAACGAAGGCGACGATCGCATTAACAACGGTATCTACAGATAACTAAGGATTGGGGATTGGGGATTGGGGATCCAATTTTTCAGCTAAACCTAGCAGAATCGCCATAATTAC
>NZ_VIKX01000114.1 GCF_009711935.1 Dolichospermum sp. UHCC 0259
CCCATCTCCCCCAAAATTTTTCGCTCTCCTATTATCTCCTGTCAACTTAGCAATTGTTTGAGCAATAACCTTACAACAATTCCAAGGATGACGCACCACCTGAATTTCTGCAAATCTGATTACACCCCAATTCCGTTCCAAGAAAAAACGGTTACGAATTTTATCATCATCAACATCAATACAGTGGTGAGGTTTACCTGTATTTCCAGTATAAGGTTCATCAATTTCAATATCGAGAGCTAACCCAGATAAATGATGGTAAAAGATAAAATCAGCCGAGTAACGGAGAGGATAACCTGGAATTTCAAACTCAACCGCTTGACAAATCAAATTTCCAGGAAAAGCTGCCAGTAAATGCCGAAAAAACTGCTTTTCACTCACACCTTGCTTGGCTGTACTCTTATCATCTGGTAATGCCACACATCCTTGAAACGAAGCTTTTAGATGCTTCTGTCCTTGATTACCACCAGTAAACCGCCTAGCTAACGGTGGATAAAGAATGATTGGATAATAAGCAGTAGACATAACCAAATAACCACACTTTTTGTAAAAATTTACTAATTCAAAAGCAGTGGAATTAAGTAATAGTTAAAAACTATCCAATCTAATATCTTTCCAAATATCAGAAACCTGCCATCCTGTCTTGCCAACAGAGTGAACTATGGGATTGTCTCGCAAAGGAATATAATTAGGTTCTTGATATTCTATGCCTAATTTTGGCTGTTTTGCACCTGTTAGTTCTTCTATATTATTTACAAAGTCAGGATTATTTGCAAAATCAACTTGCAAATTTGGTTCTTTAGTTTCCTTTTTTGTTTCCTTGTTTATTTTCGTTTCTTGAACGAGCTTTTCAGATTTTTTGATGAGTTTCATATCTCTTTGTAGTTTTAATTCTTGATATTGACAAAATAACGAACAGAAGACACCAAATTAACTTAAAAAAGTGGGATACAAACACAGATAAACCCCGTTCAAGTTGAAACCTATAGTTTTTCTATGGCGCACACTCAAGTTTTCAAGATGGATGAAGTTTAGATGCGCTACCGCGCTCAAATTGATGGCGTTATGTAACCAAAACAATGCAACAACTAACAGTAATTGTAACAGAAAGTGTAACCACACTTAAACCTAAGTTTACTACCGTGATTGAGCAAAATAATCAAGTTACACAAAAGGTGATTTCCGATTTATGCCTCGATGCTAATTTAGATTCAGGCACGATAGCTATTCTCAACCAAATTGAAGCTGAACATAACTACTATCAAACTTGTGGCAGGTGGTAATCATGGTTTTATCACTCGCTCAACAATCTTTAGCAGGATTATCTCAAACTGCTGCTCATCTCTGGGAACAGTTAACCAATTGTCAGACTTCTGAAGAGGAAGCAGCTATCATCACCGCTATTTGGGAAACGCAGGAAGTACAATCAGAAGCTGTTGATATCCAAGCCGAATTGGCATTGCAACTAGATGCAGAAATAGTAGCTATTAAGCAACGACTAGAACATCTCAAAGCCGTGCATCAATCAGCACTATTGAGACTAGAACGCTGGCGACAGAAATTAGATGAAACCATTTTAGAACATAATGCCACAGGAATTATCCCTGAGCAAATAGTTGGTAATTCACTGCGGATCACAATTAAAGAAAACCCACCGAGTTGTGACATTCTTTTAGATGCAGAAAAATTGCCTTTAAAATATCGCAGAGAAAAGACTGTTTACTCAGCAGACAAGAAAGCAATTATTGCTGCTTGGAAGAAAGGAATTCCTGTGGATGGTACTCATGTTGAACGTAAGCGGCGGGTTGTTTATGCCTTGACAGCAACGGCAATTCAAGACTTCCAAGATTCACTATTACCTTAGTTGTTTATTCAACTAATTCAGGACTTACGCAGCTATTGTTGTTGAGGTCAGGAATAGGGCATAGCGCATTATGGTATTGAAGATTTTTCAAATTGCCAATGCCCAGCCCCCCGATTTCCCTAACTCTGAGCGTAAGTCCTATCATTTAGAAAAGTGCTGTAACTAAAGAGCTAAACAGTGACTTCAATTAAGCAAACCAGCCCGTAAGGCGATGACAGCCGCTTGGGTGCGGTGGCTGGCACAAAGTTTATTCAACACACCACGCACGTATATTTTTACACCTCCCAAGCTGATATAGAGTTGATCAGCAATCTCTTGATTGGTGAAGCCTTGAACAATTAACTCCAAAACTTCCATTTCCCGTTCTGTCAGTGGATTGGCTTCTAGAATACTGGCTTGCTCTGGATCAAGCGCAGAAATTGGTACTGTTTGAGCAATATTTAATTTTACCGTAGGTATTTTCAATTGACGAATATGTTTGAGAACAATACGAGCTATCACTGGATCAATCCAAGAATAGCCCTCATAAGTCATATACAGTGCTTCTAACAGCAACTCAAACTTAACCGTCTTGACACAATAAGAATCTGCCCCAGATGCAAAAGCTGCTAAGACCATTTTTTCTTGAGCAAAAGAAGTGAGCATCATGATCTTCGTTTGCGCTGCTGTTTCTGGTGGCATAGATTGTCGAAACCGCTGCACTAATGTTATCCCATCCATATCTGGTAAGCGAATATCAACAATAGCAATATCTGGTTTAGTATTCTGAAGCAATTTTAGACCAGCAGCAGCAGTATTTGTGTCTCCTATCACTTGAATATTCTTTTGCTCATTCAAACAACTACGGATACCTACTCTAGTCAAATTGTGGTCTTCGATAATTACCGCTCTAATATTTGCCATTACCTACCTCAACAACTAGCTAAATGTACTCTTTCTAACGTGGGAAATAGTTGACTACAAACGGCTCAGTCTATCGGTTAAATTTTTTAGGATTCTAGCAAAGTCTACCCATTGATGGAGGCAAAATAAGGTATAACAGCAAAAAATCTATCTATTGATATAGATAAAGCAAAAAATTATATCAAAAAATATGCCTATTGACGTAGGTAAAATTTAAAGTTTTAGTGAAGAAAGTCTATTTAAGTGTTAAGATTCATTAAAGAAAACAAATAGCCAACTTGATTTAAATAAATCTACTGGTATCTATATGACACCTTTCTCTTGGAACTCAAGTTCAACAGAAAGTATCCTTTTGGTAGATGACTCAACCAAGAATGTTTGTGTACTAAAATCTACTCTCAAGCAAGAAGGATACAGGGTAACAGTAACAGATAGCGATAGTGAAGCCTTAATTAAGATTGTCGAATCTCCACCTGATTTAGTCCTATTAGATACGTTCACTCCAAGTATTGATGGCTATGAAATCACTCGACAGATCAAGCAGAATTCCCATTTACCTTTTATACCTGTGTTACTCGTTACCAATTGTGACGAGTCCTCTTTCATTCAAGGTTTACAGGCTGGTGCTGATGACTTTTTGATTAAACCTGTAGAGCAAAATGAATTGTTGGCAAAAGTGCGTTCGCTCTTGCGACTAAAACACAGTATCAATCACCGAGATATAATTACCCAGCAATGGTGCAAAGATTTTGTGATTAATATGACTCACGATTTACGCACTCCTTTAACTTCAGTAATCCAAATGCTAAAAGTGCTGAAAAAAGGAACTTTTGGGCATAATCTCTCAGAAATGCAGGAATATATCCAACAAATTACCGAAAGTAATCAAACATTGTTGGATATGGTTGAAAATATCCTCAACGTTTATCAATATGAAGCAGGTAATAAAGATTTAGAGGTTTTTTCTGTAGATTTGTGCAAGTTAAGCCAAAAGGTAGTGCAGGAACTCCAACCTTTAGCTGCTGTGAAAAATTTGACTCTGACAACAACATTCAACAGTCAACAATCATCATTATTGACAGTTAGGGGTGATAGGATAGAATTATACCGATTGCTGATTAACTTAGTTGGCAACGCTATTCGGTTTACAGATAGCGGTTCAATAGAAATTCAGCTTCATCGCCATCATGAATATGTAACAATTGCAGTAAAAGATACAGGTATTGGTATCAGTGAATCAGAACAAGTAGGTTTATTTGAACGTTTTAGACAGGGCAAACACCAGCGCCGGGGGAATGGTCTAGGATTATATTTGTCTCTTCAAATTGTTGAAGCCCATCAGGGAAATATCTCTGTGGAATCGACCGTAGGGGAAGGTAGTATTTTCACAGTTTATTTACCTGTTTTAACACCTCTAGTGCTAGTTTGATTTTTATGCAAGTTTATACTCTTGTTCAATATGATCTAACAATTTTGACTGCAAAGGTGAAAGATACGGTTTTAGTTGTTTCGCCAATCCTGAGCAAAGCCAATCTACGGAACTATCTCGGTTTTCAATTTGATGCAGCCGTCGCAGTCTCAGACATAGTTTTTGCATAAACTCGCAGTCTTCATCTAACAGTTCTAGAGATTTGAGATGTTCTATTTTCACGGTATACTCAGCATTCCAAGTTTCAACAGTGCAGCTATAGTTTCCAACGTGGGAGACGACACCCCAACAACCACTTTTGCCTTTCAGTTCTGGGTTGTCTTTGGGCAGTAGAATACATACTTCCCCGACATGGTAGGGATTCGGTACTTTGGTTCTTTCTCGGATTTTGTCCACAATATCTTGAACTTGACGACCAGAAGGAATTTTACCACCCCCTTGCTCTACTGCCTTTTGCCAAGCTAAACGTTGTTGTTCTGGTTCTAAAGAAACCAAAGGTCTAACCTGGCGTTCGTTTGTTGGTAAGATTTGGGAGCCATTGGTTCCCACCAGATTGTCAACTACCAACGAACCAGCTATTAAGTAGTTCACATGGCGGTGAGTAAAGCCGAAACGGGAACGACAGTAATTTTCAAAGGTTGAGTGAGTTGAACGGTACAAACGTCTGTCTCGTATTTCTTTCAATGCTTTAGCGGCTGTGTAAAAAGCTTTTTCAACTTGTCTCTCTAAAAATATGCGATCACGCCACTCGTCTGTACTCAGTTCAGTCAGTTCGGAGTTAACAACTATTTCTGTATGGTTAGTTACAGAATTGTTCTGGCTGGGTAGCGATTTCTCATCAGTAGAGATGTTTGATATCTCACTCATAATTTCTACTTCCTATCTCTTAAGAAAAATAGCTATTATTTGATACATTATAAACTGTAAATTTATGATTTATATTCAATAATAAACTGATAGTTTATATTTGAGGATAGTTAAGTGACTCAAGTTGATGAAAGTCAGAAGAACGATAGATATAGAAATACCTGGTTTGGGAAAGAGAATTAGACAAGCTAGAGAGGCTGATAAACGCTCTTTAGCTGAAATATGTCGTCAAATTCCCATGACAACTATGAATTGGTACAAAATAGAATCCGAAGAAACCAAAGCTTTGCCAATTGAAACTTTACAGCGTATTGAAGAGGTTCTAAAAGTCGATTTTGGTATTAATTTTTATGAATAGCTCTGAATAAATCCTTATGCCCTATAGTTAACCAATGTGGCAAAACTAATATTTCTACGATTAAATTTTAAATTTCAACTTAATTTCTAATTGATTAGAGTATATATTGCAACATTTTTCATATATTTAGACCACATTTCCAATTAATCTTTTTCTTTCTTTGTGTATTTTGCGTTTAGTTTATTTTTGAATGTGGCGCATCTTTATCAGAATTGGTATAACCCACCAAAAGCGGTGATAATAAATGATACTCAACACACAAAAAAGCAAGATTTTCTGATTGATCATTCATCGGGGTGAAATTGCAACAATACTTGAGTTCGATGTCAGAAAATCAGTTATAAATCAATTTTTAAAAGAGTTGTTCCCAAGTCTTACCGCTAAATCAGCCATAAACTAGAACTGGATTGAAGTTTACTTCGATAAAATAGGACTGTGAAATATGACAGACTATTTCATGCGAAGTTGTAGAAAATTGTTGGAAAATCTGCGGTGACTATTTTTCAAGGACTTTATTTTTCCACTTAATAACTTGATTGTCAGGGGGGTAAGAATTTGACACGTATAATTACACTTTTTAATCAGTCTGGTGGTGTAGGTAAATCCAGTTTAGCCATGAACCTTGCCTACCATTTGCAGGAGCGTAAACATCGCGTACTGCTGATAGATATGGACCCTCAAGGGTCACTTACAACTTTTATGGGGCTGGATACAACATCACTAAAACAAACTGTTTATGACTCGATTTTACATTCTGTGCCGTTACCAATTCAATCTCAAGTTCATGGTATAGATTTGGCTCCCGCCAATATTAATTTGAGTGCTGCCGAGTTAGAATTAGTGGTAGCAGATATGCGAGATATTCGACTCAAAGAAGCTTTAGAACCAGTTGTCAATCAATACGATTTTATATTGATAGATTGTCCACCCAGTTTGGGATTGCTTAGTTACATCAGTTTGGTAGCAGCTACTCATGTTCTAGTGCCGATTCAGACTCAATATAAGGCATTTTGTGGAACTGAGTTATTATTGAGTACAGTGGCTAGGGTTCGCTCCCGTCCCAATCGTCAATTAGCGATCGCTGGATTTATTCCCACTATGTATGATGGTCGTAATATTCAGGATGCCCGAACATTAGAAGCTATCCAACAGCAATTAGCGACAGTGGGTGTGGTCTATCCAGCCATTCCTCGTTCTACAGCTTTTGCTGACGCATCCGAAGATCATGTCCCTTTGGCAGTCTATAATTCCAAACACCCGGCTGTGCCTATTCTCAAAAAAATTGCACAAGGTTTAGAAAAGTTATGAGTAATAGGCGAGATCGCCCGTATCAACAAATGAAACCCTTGGATATTCTATTTGGGGAGTCTCAAGCTGTAGCTGAGATAGTTGCTATTGAGTCAATTTGTCTCCCATCGCAGCAGCCAAGGCGTTACTTTGACCCACAGGCAATGCAAGAATTAGTAGAGTCCGTGCGGCAGCATGGGATTTTACAACCAATGTTAGTTCGTTCCCGTGCAGATAATAAGTATGAATTGGTAGCTGGAGAAAGACGCTATCGAGCCGCAAAGGTAGTTGGTTTGACTGAAGTGCCAGTTGTAATTCGAGAACTCAGTGATCAAGAAGCCATGCAGCTTTCTTTGATTGAGAACCTCTGCCGTGAGGATTTGAACCCAGTTGAGGAAACTGAAGGTATTTTGCAACTTTTAGCATTACACTTAAATAGCGACATTATAGATGTAACTTCTCTGCTGTATAGAATGAAAAATGCAGCAGACAAGCAAGATGAATCTAGGCATAACGTTATGCCTAACTCGGAAGCTCAAGTAGTGGAAGAAGTGTTTACGAGTTTAGGCTTAATGACGTGGGAATCTTTTATCAAAAATCGTCTGCCATTATTAAACTTATCGGACGATGTGTTAACGGCACTGCGTGAAGGAAAAATTGCTTACACAAAAGCGAAAGTGATAGCTCGAATTAAGGACGAGACGGTACGCCAGGAATTACTAGCAGTGGCAATTGCCGAAAACCTGTCTCTCACTCAAATTCAGTCACGGATTAAAGCTATATCATCTACTTCAGATCCTGACGAACGCAAAGAGCGGGTAGAAGGAACAATGCGGCGAGTGAAGCAAGCAAAGGTTTGGGAAAACCAGCAAAAGTGGAGTCGTCTGGAAACACTCTTAGCACAAATAGAGGAATTGCTTGTTCAGGAATAATGTTGTAACTGAAAAGCCGATACCAATAAAAACATAGCAGGTATCGCCATAACTACCAATCTGTCAGTGTGAACTTAAACGACTGTTAGATTATACTTTGACAAGTTTTCCGGTATGCCTAAAGGGAGCGTGTCTTTAGAACTGAGATGTAAGCAACTCGTGCAGTTTGGCGAGTTCACCTGGTTATGTCAAATTTGCTGACTATCGTTTAATGTAGAAAACTAATTTAAATTTCATCATGAGTACATGGTTTGATACAGCACGATTGGGGATGTTTATTCATTGGGGTCATAGTTCCCAACAGGGACGTGAGTTATCTTGGCCTATGGTTGGAGGTGTATTCAGTCTTCCTTTCTGCAAAGATATTCCGGTTGAAGAATATTATCGTACAGTCGATACTTTCAATCCTCAAGATTACAATCCTCAAGAATGGGCATATTTAGCCAAAAATTTAGGAGTAGAGTATGTCGTATTCACTACTAAACATCATGATGGTTACGCTCTATTCCATACCCAAGAATCAGATTTTTCTATTGCATCTGCACCTTATAAAAAAGACATTGTTCGTGAGTATATCGAAGCTATGCGCTCTGTAGGATTGCGGGTTGGGCTTTATTTTTCACTTTCAGACTGGCATTATCCTGATTATCCGGCTTTTACTGAAGCTGATAAACCTTATCGGTTTGAGCAATTGCCCCAACCCACACAGCAACAGTGGGAGCGATATATTCAGTTTATGTTCAATCAAATCCGAGAATTATTGACCAACTACGGTCAAATTGACATTTTATGGTTTGATGGGAGTTGGGAAAGGACTCCAGAGCAATGGCAGGCTCAAGAATTGGCAAAAATGATTCGTCATTTACAACCCGATATTCTCATTAATGATCGCTTACCAAATTGTGGAGACTTTGCAACTCCTGAGCAATTTATTCCATCCCAACCTCCGGCTCATCTGTGGGAAACCTGTCTGACTATTAATGAAAGTTGGGGATATAACCCAGATGATCATCACTTCAAATCCTCTCGGCAACTGATTCATACATTGTGCGAAGTGGCAGCTAAGGGCGGTAAACTTTTACTGAATATTAGTCCAATGGGCAATGGACAAATTCCACCTGAGCAGTTAGAGCGTCTAGAAGATATAGCTAAATGGATGTCTCAGCATTCTGAAAGTATACTCAATACAACACCAGGACTAGAACCCTGGCAATTTTATGGTCCCTCAACCTGTAAGGACGTTCGCGCTTCGCGTGCCGAAGACGATGCTCCAAAGGAGTTGCCTAAAGGGCATCGCATTTATCTACACCTATTAATGAAACCTTAGAGAACTCCACAGAAAGATTGATCCTATAATGAGAGAAGATAATCTCAGTGTGCAGCCGGCCTAATGCGTCCAAAAACTATCATTGAACTCACGGAGAACCTAAAATCTCTGTACATAAAAACAGCCAAAAGACTCAAGGGAAGTGACCGAAGACAATTCATGGCAGAAGTAGTCAAAGGATTGGGTATAGGTGGACAGACTTTAGTAGAACGGGAGTTAGGATGGAATAGACGTACCATCAGGAAAGGGATGCAGGAGTTGGAGAGTGGTCAGACGATTATTGATGGTTTCGACCGGAGTGGACGCAAGGGGGCAGAAGTAAAATTACCGAACCTATTGAAGGATATGAAATCCTTAGTAGACCCACAAAGTCAAACTGACCCCAGCTTTAAGAGTATAAGGTTGTATACACGGATAACGGCAAGTGAAGTCCGTCGTCAACTAATTGCACAATATGGTTACACGGACGAAGAACTACCAACATCTGAAACAATTCGTCGAAAATTGGTATCGGCTCAATAAGTAGGGGTAACAGAGAAAAATAAGTGCAAAGAGGTACACACAGTGTCATAGAATGGGAGGCATGACACAAAAAATTATTGAGAGTGACAAATCAATATCAGATTTACTGCAAACCATCGAACCAAAAGGGATTGCAGACGAATCAATGCGTCATACAGTAGAGGTATTACTGAACTTAATAGAGCAATTACAATTAAAAGTCAAAGGCTTAGAGTCAGAGAATCAACGGTTAAAAGATGAAAATAACCGCTTGAAAGGAGAACAAGGTCAACCAGACATAAAAGCCAAGAACAAGAAAGGGTTTGAAAACAAACACTCATCAGAGAAAGAAAGGAAAACGCCAAAACAGCACTCCAAGGGCAGTAAAAATCAAGCAATTAAAATAAACAGAGAAGAAATACTAGAATACCCCCAAGACAAACTACCAGCAGACGCACAGTTTAAAGGGTATGAAGAAGTAATCATCCAAGACATCATCCTGAGAACCGACAACGTACTATTTCGGAAAGAGAAATACTACTCACCCTTAGAAAAGAAAACCTATTTGGCAGAACTGCCAAGCGGTTACGAAGGAGAATTCGGTCCAGGAATAAAAACCTTAGTTATCAGCTTGTACTACGGGGGCAACATGACCCAAGGCAAGTTGTTAGAATTCTTAGAGGATATTGGTATTTTCATGTCAGCGGGGTATTTATCTAATCTACTGATTAAAAACCATGCTGATTTTGAAACAGAAAAAACAGAAGTATATTCAGCAGGACTAGAGAGCAGTCCTTGGCAACACTTCGACCAAACTGCTGCCCGCGTTGGTGGGGTCAACCATACCACCAATGTCATCTGTAACCCTTTATATACAGTCTACTTGACAACTCCCAAGAAAGACCGATTGACCGTACTCAAAGGCTTGCAGAATACCAAAGAACTGGAGTTTATTTTCAATCAATTTACTTATGAGTTACTGATAAATTTCCCACTACCGAATAAATATAAAGACGCTCTCCAACTATTACCGCAAGAAACCGTGTTGAACTCCGAACAGTTTCATGCCCTACTGGATAGCTATCTACCCAAACTGGGTTCTCAACAACGAACTCGAATCATGGAAGCTGCAGCTATTGCCTTCTATCATCAACAAACTAATTGGCCAGTGGTGCAAACTCTCGTCTGTGATGATGCTCCCCAATTCAAGTTATTGACTGATAATATCGCTTTGTGTTGGGTGCATGAGGGACGACATTATAAAAAGTTAAGTCCGGTTATTGCTTGTCATCAAACGATTTTAAAAGATTTCCTGGATAATTTCTGGAAATATTACCGGAAATTATTAGCTTATCGAGATTCTCCTTGTCAGGAGCAAGCTGACGAACTCAGGTCGGAATTTTGGACGCTTTTTTCTACAGAAAGTGGTTATCAACAGTTGGATGAGCGAAAACGATTAACGCTGCTGAAAATTTCCGATTTGCTTTTAGTATTAGAGCATCCTGAATTGCCTTTGCATAATAATCCGGCGGAGTTAGCTGCTAGGACGATGGTGCAACGACGTAATATTAGTTATGCAACTCAGACTGTTGAAGGTACTCAGGCTTGGGATACTTTTATGTCTCTTGTGGCTACTACTCGTCAGTTGGGTATCAGCTTTTTTGAATATATCCGTGACCGGATTTCTCAGGTTGGGAATATTCCCTCTTTGGCAACTATTATTCGGGAACAATCTGCTCTCAATTCTTTTGGTTTGTCATGGATGCCTGAATAACTCTTTCCCCGATATATTGAGGGGATACGAAAATTGAATGATTTAGGCTATACCTTAAAAAGAGTCCTGAAAACCAAGCCTATCAAGAAAATTCCCGAAACAGAAGCAATTTTTGAACAAGTTGAGCAGATTAATACTGAAGCAGATCATGACCCTCATACTCTGCGGATATCTATTGATGCAAAGGTGGCAGTCAAGGTGGGAGAATTTGACCGAGGTGGTACAACTCGGATGCCAACGGTCTCATTAGACCACGACTTTCCGACTGAGACAACTCTGATTCCCTATGGTATTTTTATCCCTGAGTACAATGAGTTATTTTTATTCTTCGTTGCTTCCAAATTAACTGCTGATTGTATTGTTGACTTACTTGAAAGCTGGTGGCAAACTGTCAAACACCGTTTTACTCACATTCAAAAACTGGTAATTAATCAGGATAATGGACCGGAAAATCATTCTCGTCGGACTCAGTTTATGAAGCGGATTGTCGATTTTTCCGCATCATCTCAATTGAATTTACAACTCGCTTATTATCCGCCTTATCACAGCAAATACAACCCCATAGAACGTTGCTTTGGTTGGTTGGAACAGCATTGGAATGGTAGCTTACTTGATTCTGTTGAAACTGTCCTGAATTTCGCTCAAACTCTCACATTTAAGGGTAAAAATCCTGTTGTCACATTGGTAGAAAAAGTCTATTCCACAGGAGTTAAACTCACAACTTCTGCTATGGAAGAACTGGAAACACAGATTCACCGCCTTCCTGATCTCAAAAAATGGTTTGTGGAAATTTTTGCTAACCCAGTATAGTTATTGGATCATCTTTTTTGTGGAGTTCTCTTATGAAACAATATCGGTTAGAGGTGTGCCAATCAAACGAGTGAAATCAGTATCTGTTCTTGCTGACGGTACAGCACTTACCTATACAAGTCGCTGTGCAATTATGGATTCCCTCTTCAATTCTGACCCACTGGGGGAATTAACAATTTGTGTACCTGAATCAGTAATCAATTCTTTCGCTACAGTGATTGCTATTGATATCAATTCCTCTTTAACCTAAAAGGCAGTCCAAGAGTCCAAGAGTGTCTCAAGGATGCAGAATTTCTTTGAGCCTGCGCTCTTTCGTGGGCAATGAAAAGGTATTGTCAATAATCAGCGATCGCACTTCCATAATTTATTTGATTGGGTGGTAGAGTCCATCATTGCTACTCGCACGCAATATTATACCTTCGTAAAATTACTAAAATTGATTTAGGGTACACGTAGGTGTTTTATGGGGGTTATATATACCCCAAAAAGAGATTATAGACTTGTATTTATTTCCTTTGACTCCTATATATAACCTGCTTATAACCTGTGTAGGGGTTAAATAGGGTCTATATTGCTAAAATAAAATAATTTGGGGTATATGTAGGGGTTACTTATGGGATAAATATACCCTAACGCGAAAATTGAAAATAATTAAACTTTTAGCCCCTATCTAGGGTATATATAGGAGATACTTAGGGTATTTTTGTGCCACCCTTTTTTTGTATCCCACTTGACCCCCATGTCTAACATTCACGCCTTGCAAAAAATCTTTCCAGCAGGATTCGATAATGGTTACGGTAGTCTGAAACTTTTCGTCGATGGATTTGAAGTCATTCGTATCCCCAGTTATATTTCTACAGCCGAGATGGAAGATGTCCCAGGAAGAATTGTTTTAGATGGTGCAGCTTACACCGTGGGAGAATCTGCTTTTCGTACAGGTTATCATTTTGACCGCAACACGGACCACAACGAAAACAAAATTAAAAATGCACTGTTGATGTTATTTGGTGGATTAGCACATTTGCCACATCGTAAAGCTTGGCATTTAAAATTAGTCGTCAGCTTACATGACATAGGATTGGCAAAAGATTTAAAACAAGCGCTCAACGGAGAATATCAACCAATACTTGCGGGCAAAAAATCAGATGTCACCCTTGAAATAATCAAAGTTGTGCCAGAGGGAATGGGTGCATTGTTTGGGCATCAACTTCCACCCAAGCTTACTGTCCTAGATTTTGGGAATGGAACCACACTTTATTCTCGTTACAACCAGGGAAAGCGAGAAGTTCATACTCCCTACCCCGCAGGTGTAGAAGTTCTCATCGAAGATATTGCCGAAAAAATGAAACGTCTCAACGGAGGGAAAATCGGCAACACCTCCCAGATTCGATTTTGTTTGGAAAGGGGACATACCAAGTACAGTCGTGACATTGACATCAAAGATATCTACACCAATTGTTTGAAAGATTGGTATGAAAAATTCTTAAAGAAACCCGTAAGCCTGACACTAGATGCCAAGCACCAAGGGGATGAAATTTGGGCAATTGGTGGTGGCTGTTTGTTACCTGGATTTAAGAAGCTATTGGAGAAGAACGGGTTTAAAATTCTGGACAATCCCGTAGAAGCCAATGCCTGTGGATTGCTAGAGATGGCAAAAGCCATGATCAACAAGAATCTGTAGTCCTCCTGATTTACCGCCCCTGGCTTGAGTTTGAGGGGTAATAATGCGCGAATTTTGAATCAACCAATTTGAATGGGAACGAAGCCAATGACACCGGAAAAAGTTCGGATTAAAGATAGCTACCGAGAACGCATATTTGCCGAATCACAGCAACTAGATAAAAGTTACTT
Organism: Dolichospermum sp. UHCC 0259; assembly: GCF_009711935.1. GTDB lineage: Bacteria > Cyanobacteriota > Cyanobacteriia > Cyanobacteriales > Nostocaceae > Dolichospermum. The sequence goes on from NZ_VIKX01000114.1 coordinate 13,904, forward strand.
AGAGACGCTTTACTTTATTATTGATTGCTATTTTGCTTTTAAAAAGGGGGCATTCCCCATGCAACAAATAGTTACACATACCCCAGCTTTCACCCCGATTGCTACAAACCCAAGCCAACAAGACCAGCCCCCTTCAACTCCATCATTACCAGAAAATCCCAAAGATGCTGATGGCGAAACATTTACCCTTGATTTTGATTTGTAACTATTAAGCTGTTACGCATTTGCTTTTTTGCCCAAAAGCCTTATTAGAAGGACTCTATGTGACTTGAACCCCCATAATTTGAGCCAAATTGTGAACCATAACATGAGCCATAAGTAACGCCAAATTAAGCTTTTCGAGCAATAGCAATATAAAACTTTGTAGGCAGGGGGCTTTCTAGCAGGGAGCAGGGGGAGGAAAAGTCGTTTTGATTTGGTAAAATTGGATAGCGTACCCTACGGGATCTTGCTACGCGGAGCGTCCCGGAGGGAACTAGCGCTGCTGCAAGCAGTTCATCTTTTTTGTGGAGTTCTCTTAGCTGCGTAACAGCTTAGAAATACTAGCGATTTATCCTAATTCCTCAAAAACAATATCCTCATAAACCGACTCAATGGGAAAACTTAAATCAATACTTCGTAGCTCGATATTATCCCCCGACTGATAATTAAAAATTTCCCAATTACCGCGATCATTTTTGCGGTATAAATCAATCGCTATTTTCTCAGCATCAACCAAAACATAATCTTGCAAACTAGGATTGCGACGATACAGTCTAAATTTATCCCCTCGGTCATAACTGGCTGTACTGGGAGATAAAACCTCGATAATTAGACAGGGATATTGAATGGCTTGGATTGCAGTCCTATCTCTCTCGTCGCAAGTAACGCTCACATCAGGATAAACATAATCTTTCGTTTCAACAATATTTACACGACAATCGGAATTACCAACCTGACAACCACTGCCCCGTAAATGACCTTTAACAATGAAAATAATATTACTAGCAATTCGGCCATGATTTTGAGTTCCCCCACTCATAGCGTAAAGTTCACCATTAAGATACTCATGGCGCAGCAGTTGTTTTTCTTCCCAGACGAAATATTCTTCAGGTGTTAACTTAGGAAACTTATCTTTTACAGCAATCATTTTTTGTTACCTCATCTGCGCTCAACACAAATTAAAATCGCTTTCATTAACAATACCTTAGTTAGCTTTTTTGTATCGGCTTCCTTATCCACTCATTTTTGCTAGATTTACCCTTAGTTACCGCGCCAAGAGTAAAATATCCACTTGGATGATTTCACTGGGTGTAATTCCATGCCAGGATAAATATTAGAAGTGCGATTCGTTGTTAGATCAGCTATCTAATAGATTACTGGTAATGGATTTAACTACTAGGCTTATAGAAGGTTCTGGACTGAGTATACCTATCTTTGATGGGTCGTACAACAATGGCAAGGGGAGATATCTATCTGAACCAGAAATTATCAAAAATTCCCTATTAGCACAAATATTTGAGCCATCAGAATTGCCATCTCTCCTCCTGGTGAAAATTGACAGTAAAAATCCAGATGCTAACCATTTAAGACAAAGAACATTTACAGACGGAATTAAACGCAAATTAGCCTTTAGTTCAGGCGATAATTATTACTTCGCTGATGATGCACTGCGGAAAAAAATTAAACGGTTATTTGCCACAGAACCAGATACCGCTTGTCGTTATGGTTCATTATTAGTTAGTAATTGCTATAAAGGTTCAGAAACATTTACCAACTTACGAGTCAAAATCGTAGACTTTACAGACCCACAATATGCTGATTACAAAACCGGAGACTGTCACGGCAAGATTTCACCGCGACTAGCTAAACAACTGGGAGGAGAACGTAATTGTCCACTCCAATTTCGATTTGCATGGATGAAATCTTGGGCTGAAAGTGATAACTCACAAGCTCCAAAAACCAGCTTTTTAGCGAAAGGAACTTTTTTACCAGATGCTAAATTAACAGATGCTGAAGGTTACGATATTGTTATGGATCGTTCCTCAATTAAAGTAGTTTTTCACTCTCCCCCCACTTTCGAGAGTTTATAGGGTAGGTAGAAGTAGG
>NZ_VIKX01000115.1 GCF_009711935.1 Dolichospermum sp. UHCC 0259
CTCCTATCCCTGTTACTTCCTAATTCCTTTTTAGTGGGGGAGTGTGAACAGTTACGATTCAATTTGGAGATCAAATAATGGTAGCAAACCAAATGACTGAGGAAAAACGCAAGGAAATTCTTGACCAAGCACTTGAAATTTGTAAAGAAGACCAACAAGCAGCTGATTATGTGCTAAAAAATCTAGAAAGCCAAGGTAAGTCATGGATTAGAACATTGATTGAAAATATTGCTAGTCGTCTTGGTTATAAGATTGCGGATAATACCTTGCAACAGCTGATAGATTCAGTCTGGAATCAAGTAAAAAAATTGTTTAAGCGTTAAGTAAACTTTAATCTCTACTTATCGCTAGTATATCTCAAAAATCCTGGTAATGATTTGCAAAATCCTATCTCATTACCAGAAAATTTTCTTTTTTGAAGTCAAGGATGATTTTTATGGATTCAATATTTAGCAGTGTGTTTGATTTAGCCCGAAAAGAGTTAAATAAGCCTTTGTCCGTTGTAGTTGTTGGTCAAACTGGAACAGGTAAGTCATCATTACTCAATAGTTTATTTAACGCAGGGTTTCAAACTAGTGATATAGCTCCATGTACCAAGGAAGTTCAAGAAGTTGCAGCATTTAACGATAAAGGTGAGAAGATTATATTCTATGATATGCCTGGTATAGGAGAATCAACTGATGCTGATTCTCACTATCTTAGCTTATATGCAGACAGGCTTGCAGTTGCTGATATTGTCCTATGGACAGTTCATTGCGATAGTCGTTCAGTGGTATTTGATATGGCTTCTCTAGGTAAAATACTTTCTACTTTTGAGTCGAATATAACTAAAGCACAAATAATTCGCAAGCTAACAATAGTCCTAACAAAAGCTGATACTCTATATACTCCTGCTTGGATTTATGTTATAGATGGTGATTCTGGCTATTTTGCGCCATCTAAACAGATTAATGATATCTTCTATAGGAAAGAAGAGTATTTCCAGTATTGCTTTTATGAGCCTTTTGCTGATTTATTAAAAACTAAGATCGATCTGAAAGAGCAATTATTAATAAATTCTAACGATCTAGATTTTTACTATGAAGGATCTCATCTATTTTATAAAGGATTTCTCAGCAAGTCTAGGTTGGAAACCCTAGTAAATAGATATCCGTCACTTACCCCTACTTTCAATTCAATATATGAAGACTTTCGAGTTATTACTGTTTCTGCGAAATTTAGGTTTAATCTCACTTTATTGCTAAAATTAATTCTCCGCAAAATGAGTGGAGATGCAGCTTTTCGATTTGGTAAATATCTTCAGGATGGTAGGTTGGGGAAAATGCCATTTAAAGACATTAAGGAGTTTGGGAATATTATAGTTTTTGATAGGCATACTGAAAACGTGCTTTACAATCTAAGTGATTTTATGATCTAGTAATTTAATGGGTTTTTCTTTCCTAATGTTAGGAATTCAAAAAATAAATATTAGGAGAGTAACTGATGAACATCAAGAGTAAAGATTAGAAATTATTACAGCCAGATCAAGTAAAAACACCCGAAGCTAAAGATACAGCAGCAAGATTTAGACTTGAAATTTTTTAGTCAAAGCTATAGCTAGGAAACAGGTTATGTCTAACAGTATAGAAACGATATCAATTCTTTACACTTTAGGACCTGCGGGAACCAATTGTGAAGCTGCTGCTTACGAATGGTTCTCCCGGCACGGTCGTCAGGGAAAAGTAGAACTTTATCCTACTCTAGAAGCAGCCGTTGAAGCAATGAAAGGCTATGATTCAGCCGCCTTATTGGCATGTGTCGTCTATCCAGAACTTCATACTTTAGTGTTTTCAAATTTGAAGCACTTAAAGTTAATTGATTGTTTCATATTTCCCACACATAATATGGTTTTAGCCTCCAGAGATAGCAGCAGAGTTCCCAAACCCAAAACAGTTTCAACCCACCCTGCACCACAGCAGCTTGTGCCATCTTGGGTCGTTGAATGCCGATTTGTTAATAGCAATGTTCAAGCAGCTCTTGACTGTGCTGCTGGAGTTACTGATGGTTGCATTACGACTATTGTTGCTGCCAAAGCTGTCAAACTTCAAATTATTGAGGATTATGGACCCATACCTATGGGTTTTACAATACATGCTCCTGTTAATAGTTTGATTAAAGATTAATATGTTGTTACCAAAAACTTTTTATCCTCGACAAGCTTTAGTAGAGCAGTATGATTCTACTAATCTGAAACTGGTGTCTCTAGTTAATCGTTTCCGTAGTCTTCAAGATCCAACAGGTCGCATCTTCACTAATATTAATCTTGCCCAGTCTCTACTTGAAGAAATAAAACCTATTGTCCGAGCTATCTGCTATCAGCTGAACTTGACCAATTTTTCAGAAGCTTTTAAAGCGGATGTGCAGCAATGGCAAACTCAAGGACTTAATACTACCCCAGATTTTTCTCAATCTCAGGTTGCTTATACACCACCTAATGATGGTTCAATAACGTTTTTTATTGGAGTTTTTATTGCTACTAACGGTTCAGATCCCAAAGGCTATTTTCTCGATTGCTTTTTTGCCCAAAGAGAAGAACCACAGGAGTGTCAAGAAGTTTATCGTCAATTTCCACACCCGAAAAACTCTTGTCAGTCTTGTTGTCTATTATTAGGTTCATTAGGAATATCGACGGGTAACTGTATTGTCTTTTTTCCAGAAAACATTCTCACCAAAAAAAAAGTAATAGCACAAAATTTTGCTTTGTTTTTCTTCAATAAGTTTCAGCCAATCTATTTGTCCCAGACGCTACCGCGCGTACAACATCTTTTTGGGAAAAACGATTGGATATCAGGACAGCTTTCTCCAACTGAATGTTATATTGCTCGTTGTATTTGGGGGTACCTCCACGATTACTTCCATCATTGTGGATCTCGACCTCTGGATACTAATCTCCAGGTCAAATTAAATTGGTTTGCTGGGTTGCTGGAGGAAATTAAAGTTGATTGCCAAACAGCTATTACAGCCTACACTGAGAACATTCCCTTTGGTCGGGAAATTTTTGAATTTATTCTTTTTGAAAGGATGTTCAGATATCCAAGTCAACCCGATGCTACGACCAATTTTGATGCCGGATCTGGGATGTTTTTGTTTGAGTGGCTATTCCAGCATAAGACTATAACTACGAATGCTATAGGTCATCTGCAAATTGATTTAGAAGTCTGTCTTGTGACTATGCAAGATTTAATCGATCAAATTGAATCCCTTGAAAAGGAGGTAGATAATCATAATTATCTCTGTAAAGCTAAATATTTTATCAGAACTCTCTTGCCAGCAGGTGAATTAGGACAACGCTTTTCTATTCCAGAAACTTTTTCAAGAATAATTAAAATCCTTCCCCAATAAAACCTCCTGGAACTTACTAATTTACAGTTCTGAATTATCAGTAAATAAACGTCAATCGTTGATTATTGTTAGAGGATGTTTGAAAAGTCCCTCATAGTGTATCAAATATTTTTAGATCCCCCTAAATCCCCCTTAAAAAGGGGGACTTTGACTCTAGTTCCCCCCTTGCTAAGGGGGGTTAGGGGGGATCTGTAAGTGCCTAAAATCACAACCTAAAACTTTTCAAACAACCTCTTAGGACTGACCGGTAAAACGAAGCCTAAAACCCTTAAAATCACTGGGGCATCTTGAACTCACATAATGCGTAATTTATATTTGGGTAGCAATTAGCGGTGCGATCGCCCCTCCGGTTGATAAAAAGAACCCCAACAATACACCTCACCATTCTAATCTCTTAAACTCTATGACTTGGCTGTACTTCTCACTGGCGGCGGCTACCTTTGAATCTCTGCGAGATGTCTTTAGTAAAATTGTTACTAACAAAGGCGATCGCCCTTTAGATGAATATTTAGTTGCTTGGGGATTAAGAGCTTTTACCCTGATTATTTATATCCCTTGGTTATTATTATCTCCCCAACCTATTCCTGATATTGGTAAAGATTTTTGGTGGGCTTTGTTAGCAGATGCTACTTTATCCACAGTTGGCGGCATTTTATATATGAGAGCTTTGCGCTTAGGAGACTTGTCATTAACTGTTCCTTTAATGGGTTTTTCTCCCCTATTTTTAGTGATAGCTTCTCCTTTTACTCTGGGAGAACTGCCGAATAATATACAGATAATTAGTATTAGTTTAATTTGTCTAGGTGCTTATTTTTTGAATTTAAAACCCAAAGAAAACAACTATTTTGCCCCTTTATTATCTATAATCAATACCCAATCATCGCGGTTAATGATTATAGTAGCAGCACTCTGGGCATTAACAACATCCCTTGACAAAATAGGAGCTAAAAATTCTTCTCCTTTGGTATTTTCGGCTGCTTTGTATTTTTGTACAGCATTGATGATGTTACCGATAGTTTTGGTTTTCTCGCCCAATTGGTTTTTTCAACTAAGAACAAATTTCTCTAAATTGGTTTTATTGGGAAGTTTGAAAGCAGTAGATATGTGGTGTCATGTAACTGCTGTAGGGTTAACCGTAGCAGCTAATTCTGTTGCAGTGAGACAAACTAGCCTATTAATGGGTGTAGGATTCGGTTATCTGATATTTAAGGAAAAAAACATCAGAACAAGGTTTTTCGGTAGTGCAATTATGGTGTTAGGAATTTGTTTATTAACTTTCTCCTAATCTGTATCTTGTGGATTTAAAGCGATCGCTAGTGCTGGTATTTATTTTATACAGTAATTGGTTATTAGATCAAGTGACATCTGCATATTCTCTTACTATTCTAAAACTAATAACGTGCATCTTCCTGTTTTTTTTGTTGCTTCGGTGTGAGTTGATTCCATCTTGCTAGTTAAAGCCATTAGCAGATTTTTGCAGAGCGATCGCTATCTCACCGAATCAGAGCTAAAATTCAAAGTAGGTGCAGATTTTACCTATAAAATAGGATTAAAACCCAATGACAATATCTTAATATGACTTCATCTATTTTTCCCAGTAATGGATAGTCCTTCTACTATCAGTGATGGTGTATAGCAAGAACCATTCCAATCCGCATCTCCACCTAATTGCGCCACTTGTTTTAGGGCTGTGTAGACGTTACCTGCTACCATCGTATCCTTGACTCTGCCAATTATTTGACCATTTTTGACCCGATAGCCCAAATCAATATTGATAGAAAAATCACCTGATAGTCCGCTACAACTACCTAACATTTGATCCACTATTAAGCCATCATCCATTTTACGAATCAAGTCTACTAGGGAAAGATCACCGGGTTGAATTAGGAAGTTAAATAGCCCTGGTGTGGGATAACTACCTAACCCGGGGCGAAAACCATTACCAGTGCTACCGCTATTTAATTGTCGTCCAGTAGTGCGATCGCTATAAAAATTCCGTAAAATCCCATTTTCGATAAATATTAATGACTGGGTAGGTTGACCTTCATCATCAAAAGGACAGCTATATGGTCCTAATTCTGGGTTTTGGTAAAGAGTCAGCGTAGGTGCAATAACTGGTTTACCCAACCTATCTGCCCAGGGAGAAGCTTTTTCCAAGATGTGTTTACCATTCAAAGCTGATTGTACAGTTCCCCACAGCATATCTGCCGCCTTAGAAGTGAACAATACAGGACAGCGACCACTGGGACTAGAAATATTTTCTTTAGCCCAATTTAATCGTTGTAAGATTTGGCTGGCTACTTTCTCTGGATTGAGTTGATTGCGTTGGGTTTGGCCATCAGCAACACTGAGAAAATCATCACCTCTGACCCATTCTGCCGACATATAACAGCTAAGGGTGGTGTCGTTGTAATGAGAATCTAAACCTTTGCTGTTGATGAGTCTGGTGTTTTCTATATCACATTCCCAGTCACTATGACAAAGAATATCTGGATAGACATCACGAATCAGGGCGATCGCCTCCCTGCCCCAGTTAATCAACACCTCTACAGATACAGATGTGCCTAAATCTGGGTAAGAATGCTCGCCATGAGTCCCTAATTCTACTGTTTCCGGTGGATTTAATTGACTCAGTGCCAGAGATTTCTCCACCATAGCTTGGGGATCAACATCCCCGTAAGCCACCGTCAAACCGGGACAACCATCCCGCCATAGCCGTAGGGCTGTACCCTCAGCTTGACTGGTTTCTAGTTGTTTGAGACGGTTAGCTTCAAAAAAAACTGGTCGAGAAAGCGATCGTGACTGATACACCTCCGCAGCCTCAGCGCCAGACTTGAGGGCAAGTTCTAGCAGTTGTTCCGCCAGTGTATCTTGTAACAAATTTGCAGAACCCATGTCCCTTTATGAATTATGGATTTTGGATATAAATCGCTTAATCGTCGCAGTCTATTATCCCATTAGCGTGTCATCAACTTACCAAATTTCAAATAATGGACAACTGACCACTGACAACTGACCACTGACAAATTAGGGCAAATTGATTTCCTGCAACAGCCAAAATCCCGCAAAATCTTGAGATTGAGGATCAGACTGCACACCAATGAAATGCACCCCATTAGCTTGTTCCTTAGCCACAGCAAAGCCCTGTGCTTCTGCCAAAAGTTCAGGAGTACGGATATTAGCCACAACCCAACTTTCCGTAGCCCCCGTTTCTAAAATCAACCTGTTACCTTGCTTGGTGTCAAAGTGTAAATAAGCCATTTCCAACCCAGACATCCAACCTGCTATCGGTAAAGCCCTGGAGGAGAAAATCAAAATTCCCGGAATCCGAGTTTCTGGGGATAATTCTGCCAATTCCAGGGGAAAAGCTTCACCAAAGCCAATTTCCCAATCCGGCATTTCAGCCAAATCACTAGCATCTAAAGTCACAAAAGCCCATTGCTTTCCTTCCAAAGCATCTGGTAAACGCTGAGGTAAAGGTCTATCTAAACGTACAGAAGCATTAGCTACCCCCTGGTATCCTGGTTCTTGGGGATAGACTTCCTTCATGCGCTGCTGTATCCACTGATTGAGAACCAAAGTCCGCCGACTTGGTACAGCAGGTACTCCCACATCCTCACAGGATTTGGTGATCATATTATTCATTTGGCGGCGGAAAAAGCGGATTTTGGTAGGTGCTGCACCAGCTTCTTCTATCGCTTCCTGGATTGCTGTCCGTAGCCAACCCGAATTTACCTGGGTACTTGGGCAATATTTAGCATAGCGAAACAGAGAATCCGTTTGTGTACCAATATCTACAGGACTTTCGCACACTAACATTTCCCACACTTTTTTCTGATTTTCGTCCAAAATCGGACGGGAGTAAAAATCGAGTTCCCAGTACATTTTTCTCTGGCTGCCCATGTTTTAGCGGTAAAAATCTGATGACTTGATATTTTGTGATTTCCTAACTTTACCAAGTTACAGGGGCATTAGTAATTGATAATTGGTCATTGGTCATTGGTCATTGGGCATTGGTGAAAACTATACTTCTTTTTTCTTCCTTCTTCTTCCTTCTTCTTCCTTCTTCTTCCTTCTTCTTCCTTCTCCTGACTCCTGAACTCCTGACTCCTGACTCCTGAACTCCTGAACTCCTGACTCCTGACTCCTGACTCCTGACTCCTAGCCCTAACCAAAAGACTTTTTCCGCAAACCCTACTTAGTTTTTATCGTGATTTTTGAACTCATCAAACTTGGCACGAACTACCTGTATATCTTGCCACATTAACCATTTCGGCTTTCCTTTTTCCCGTGAAGGGTTACGCAACAAGTAAGAGGGATGAAAAATAGGCATACATAAGCGTCCTTCCCACTCCAACCATTGACCACGAATTTTAGTAATCGGGCGGTTATCGCCAATCACACCCTTTACAGAAGTTGCACCTGTTAATAAGATAATTTTGGGGTCAACTAGGCGAATTTGCTCAAATAAATATGGTTTACAAGCAGCAGCTTCCTCATTAGTCGGTACACGGTTTTCCGGTGGTCTACACTTACAAATATTGGCAATATATATATCTGTTTCCGTACTTAAATTTACCGAAGCTAAGATACTTTCTAGTAATTGCCCTGATCTACCCACAAATGGTAAACCTGTTTCATCTTCATTTTTCCCCGGAGCTTCTCCAATAATCATAATATCGGCTTGGAGATTACCACGTCCGACCACAGCATGAGTACGGTTTTGGGCTAACGCACAACGCTGACAGTCATTGCAATGTTTTGTCAATTCCTCTATATTCTCATAAGTTCCCGGTGGAATGGGAATTTTATTACTAGTAGTAATTAGCTCTTTTTGGTTTAAGCTAGAGTTATCAAATAAACTAAGTTGAGTCTCATGCTGCATGGAAGTTAGAATGGTAACTGGAAACTCCAGAATATTAACGCAAAATATTACCACCTATCCTATCAATTAATAGACAGAATTAGATTAGGGCTTTGTCTAGCTCATCAACAGTATCGCCTTTTTCTCCAGACAGCACACTCTGATTAATCAAGTTTTAAAGCATTAACTGGCACATCATCCCACGATTTAACTACCCTTAATTTTGCAATCCAGCCCTCTGCCTTTTGAGAGTTTGTGAGATTTGTCTTAAACGACTCATGACAATCCTTAGCCTGAGATTCATTACAAGAGGCAATACAGGCGTGAATCAGTCCAGAAGGATCAATTTGTTCATTTACCCAAATATTCATAGTTTATAAATATCGTGTTAAAATTTCCATCTTTAATTTTATAATACTTATTAAATTTATGTACAGAAATAAGCAAAATATAAGTGAGTATTTAATATCACTAGTACACTGCGGCGTAAATAAACCAACCATTCTAAATCGTTAAAAAGCCTATACTGTATTCGTTTTGACTTTTGACTTCCGCCTTGCGGTGCTAGTTCTTCCCAGATTCCTATTCCTAATTCCTTCTTAATTCCCATGAGTGCAGAAATTATTTGCGTTGGTACAGAAATGCTGCTAGGAGATATCCTCAACAGCAATGCCCAATATCTTGCTCAACAATTAGCACAGTTAGGCATTCCTCACTACTATCAAACCGTCGTCGGCGATAATCCAAACAGACTCAAAGAAGTTATAGAAATTGCCGCTTCCAGAGTCCAAATTCTCATTTTCACAGGTGGTTTAGGACCCACACCCGATGATCTCACCTGTGAAACTATCGCTGATTTTTTTGGCGTACCTCTAATAGAACGAGCCGATATTGTCGAAGATATAGCCGAAAAATTTGCCCAGCGGGGCAGGATAATGTCGGACAATAATCGCAAACAAGCCTTAATTCCTCAAGGTGCAGAGATTTTACCCAACCCCACAGGAACAGCGCCGGGTATTATTTGGCAACCCCGTCCAGGATTAACTATTTTTACTTTCCCTGGTGTTCCCAGCGAAATGTATCGAATGTGGACCGAAACCGCCATACCTTTCCTGAAAAATCAAGGTTGGGGAAAGGAAATTATTTATAGCCGCAGTTTAAGATTTTGGGGAATTGGAGAATCTGCTTTAGCCGAAAAAGTAGCCCCTTATTTTAACTTAACTAATCCCACAGTAGCTCCCTATGCGGGCAAAGGAGAAGTCAGACTGCGAATTTCCGCCAAAGCCACAGACGCAACAACCGCAGAAGCTTTAATTACACCCATTGAAAAACAACTCATAGCGATCGCTGGCTTAGATTATTATGGCATTGATAATGACACCCTCGCTGCTGTCGTTGGTAATTTATTAAGGTCTGCGGGAGAAACCCTATCTGTAGCCGAATCTTGTACCGGTGGGGGACTAGGGCAAATGTTAACAGAAATTTCCGGTAGTTCTGATTACTTTTGGGGTGGCGTAATTTCCTACGATAATTCCGTCAAAGTCGGACTATTAGGGGTTAACCCAGAGGATTTAGAGGAATTTGGCGCAGTGAGTCCGATAGTAGCTGAACAAATGGCTATTGGCGTTAAAAATCGGCTCTCAACCACATGGGGATTAAGTATTACAGGCATTGCTGGACCGACTGGAGGAACCCAAACCAAACCCGTTGGCTTAGTCTATATTGGTTTAGCCGGTCCTGGTAATGAAGTAATCAGTTTTGAACACCGCTTCGGAACAATTCGAGGACGATCTTTAATTCGTTATGTAAGTGCAAATACAGCTTTAGACCATCTGCGGCGACATTTACTCACAAGCTAGTCAAGCTCTTGAAAGTTCCTATTCAAAGAGTTGAAATAGTGGATTTATTTTCGTCACTATGTACAGCCTCTCTATGGTTACTATAGTAGTAGTTGTAACCTGGCAACCTCGTTTTATCCCCATTAATAACTAAACCAAGTAAATTGATAGGGGCAATTTTTAAATTCTCCTCAACTTGATTTAGTGCTGATTTATCTGTTTGACCAACTCTTACTACTAGCATTAAACCATCAGTGTAAGGTGCTAAAAGTCTGACATCTACTAATCCCAACATTGGCGGAACATCATAAATCACTAAATCAAAATTTTGATGGAAATATTCCATCATTTGTTTCATTTTATCAGAGGACAACAACCTAGCCGGATCAGGTGGTATGGGACCTGCGGTAATTACAAACAAATCCTTAAATTGGGGCATTTTTTGAATAACTTGCTCCACATTTAGATTTGCAGAAATCTTCTTTTGGGAAAATGTTGGCAGCGACATTGGCAGAAACAGGAAAAATACCAGTTTTATTTATTCCTTTGCATTTGTTTAATCCAGAGGCTGATGTAGTTGAGGCAATTGGTAAATTTATTGAATCAATGCGTGATATTCCTTTGCCAGCTAATCCTTTGAAACGAGAAAATGAAGTTGATAAATTATTGATTATTTTTGATGGGTTGGATGAATTGGCAATGCAGGGCGAAATGGCGGAAAGAGTTGCCCAAAAGTTTATTAGTGAAGTGAGAAGATTAGTTGATTTATCTAATCAGACTAAAACTCATTTATTAGCTTTAATTGGTGGACGAGAAATAGTAGTACAAAAAAATCAAAGTGAATTTCGTAAGCTTAAACAAATTCTTCATATTTTACCTTATTTTCTAAGTAAAGAAGAAATCAAAGACAGAAATTTTATTGATGATAATAATTTATTACAAATAGACCAAAGGCAGATTTGGTGGGAATATTATGGTAAAGCTAAGGGTTGTGGTTATAGTAAATTACCAGATGAGTTAGATAGAGGGAATTTAAAAGAAATTACCGCTCAACCTTTGCTGAATTATCTGGTAGCTTTAAGTTATGAAAAGAATACAGTTAAATTCACAGAAAATAGCAATCTGAATGAAATTTATGCAGATTTAATTAGCAAAGTTTATCAACGAGTTTGGGGAAATAATCACAATCCACAAATTCAGGGAGTGAAAGAACAAGATTTTGTTCGCATTTTAGAAAGTATTGCCATTGCGGCTTGGCATGGTGGAGATATTAGAATTACAACTTTGTCGGAAATTGAAAAATATTGTGATAGCAAGATTATAGACCGGATTTTAAATATTTTTAATCAAGATAAAAAAGCTAGTTTTACTCGGTTGTTAACTGCTTTTTATTTTCGGCAACATGGAGTTCAAAACCGGGAAGAGACTTTTGAATTTACGCACAAGAGTTTTGGGGAATATTTAGCGGCTAAAGGTATTGTCCGGCAATTACAGCGGATACATCAACAGTTACAACAAAATCAAGAAGATTCTGATTTAGGCTGGAATGAAAAACAAGCTTTAGAAAATTGGGCGAAAATCTGCGGTTTGACGGCAATGGATGAGTATATTTTTAAGTTTATTGTTGATGAAATTCGTTGGCAAAAAGATAATTATAACGTTGATATTGGTGCATGGCAGCAAACCATGTGTGACTTGATTAGCTATATGTTAAAACATGGTATGCCAATGGAAAGATTATCAATTAGCACTTTTCAAAAAGCAAATCGTCAAGCCCGGAATGGGGAGGAAGCATTGTTAGCAGTTTTGAATGCTTGTGCTAGGGTGACAAAGAAAGTTTCCCAAATTAAATGGCATTCTTCAGTTATTGAAAATGTAAATGGAAAAGAAAAAGAATATTTTACAGATTTTGGTAATTGGATTTCTCGCTTGCGTGGACAAAGAGTTAACTATGATGATGTATTTTGTTTAACTTGTTTGAGTTTTTTAGATTTGCAGAACTGTATTCTCACTTTTCAAGATTTTTACGAAGCGAATCTTCAAACCCACATTCCGCACTTCATTTTGTAGTACAAACACGAGTGTAATAAGTAACAGAAACACCTTAAATATAAACACATAACTAAGTTGGCAATAAATATAGGCAGTAATATAAAAATTGCCAACAAATTGAAATTAATAAGGTATTGACAATAAATTCAGAAGAAAAAATGAGAAAATGAGTCTGAATGAAATCAAAATACCAAAAAATATGAATAACCAAAAAGAAGAGTTGGAAAGTAAAAACTTAGATCACTTAGGAATAATAGCAGGAATAATAGATGAAATAGGAATAGTAGAAAAAATCAATGAGATATTTTTAGTAGATATCAGAGAGAAAGTAAATACAGGAGAAGTAGTCAAAGCAATCATTCTCAATGGACTGGGTTTTGTATCAAGACCATTATATTTATTTCCTGATTTTTTTCAGGATAAACCCATAGAACATTTAATAAAAGAAGGCATAAAAGCATCAGATTTAAATGATGATAAAATAGGTAGAGTAATGGATAAGCTTTACAAATATGGATTAACAAAAATATTCCTAATCATTGCCTTAGAAGTAGTCAAGAAATTTGGGATAGAAACTAAATATTCCCATTTAGATTCAAGCTCATTACATTTACATGGAGAGTATAAAAATTGCCTAAATAATGGAGAAAAAGAACAAGTAATAAACAAAGAAAATCCGATTAATATCACACAGGGCTATTCCCGTGACCACCGCCCAGACTTAAAACAATGTATATTAGATTTAATAGTAAGTAGTGATGGAGATATACCTTTATTTTTTAGAGGGGCATCAGGAAACGAATCAGATAAAGCCGTATTCGCTCACATTTTAGTGGAATATTCTAAACAAATAGATTTTGATAGTATAATGGTCGCCGACAGTGCATTATACAGTGAAAATAATTTAAAATTAATGGTGAATATGAACTGGATAAGTCGAGTCCCATTATCCATTAAAAAAGCTAAAAACTTGGTAAAAGCACCGATAAGTAAAGAACTGAAACCAAGTGATATCAAAGGATATAGCTATCAAGAAGAAAAAGTATCTTACGGGGGAATAGAGCAAAGATGGTTATTAATTGAAAGCACAGACAGAAAAAAAGCGGATTTAAAGAAATTAACCAAAAAAATCGCAGAAGAGTTGATGAAAACTAATAAACAGCTAGTCAAGTTAGAAAAAGAAGATTTTTGTTCAAAATCTTTAGCAGAATTAAAAATTAAAGACCTGGCGGCAAAATTAAAATATCATCAAATATCGGACATAGAAATTACCGAAAAATTAAATAAAGTACAAACAGTAGTTTATCAAGTCAAAGGTAAATTAATAGAAAATCAAGAATTAATTACAAAACATGAAAATTCTTGTGGTCGATTTATTTTAGCAACGAATATTTTAGACACAACCAAATTAGCACCAACAGAAATATTGAGAATATATAAAGAACAGCAATCAACAGAGCGAGGATTTAGATTTATCAAAGACCCGTTATTTTTTGCCGATAGTCTTTTTGTGAAGAATCCAGAAAGAGTAGAGACAATGATGATGTTAATGGCATTGTGTCTTTTAGTTTATAATCTGGGACAAAGACAATTACGAATCGCATTAAAAGCACAAAAAGCTACTGTTAAAAATCAACTGAATAAACCCACAGAATCTCCCACATTAAGATGGATATTTCAATGTTTTCAGGGGATTCATATTCTCATCACACAAGGAGTTGATAGGATTCTTAATTTAACGAATGAACATTGTAGGATATTACAATTCCTACCTAATTCTTGTCAAAAATATTATTTATTATGTTAGTTGCCGAATCTATAATTCCCTATTGCATAGTTTTGTATTTGCACAACTGATTGAAAAATTCAAATTAAACTGTCTTACTAGCTTTTTAAACATAATAAAAAAGCTGGATTTTTGGTGAGTATAATTTATTTATTAGTGGCTGATTAGTTTTTAAAAATTCTAGTTTTTCATTACTCGTAAATGTAGTTTTTGTATACTACTTTTTGAAGTGCGGAATGTGGGTTCAAAACGCGAGTCTTTACAGGGCGAATCTTCATGGGGCGAATCTTCAAGAGGCAAATCTTCAAGAGGCGAATCTTCAAGAGGCAAATCTTTACGGGGCGAATCTTAATGGGGCGAGTCTTCCAGAGGCGAATCTTATAGATGCGAATCTTCAAAACGCGAGTCTTTACGCGGCAAATCTTCAAGAGGCGAATCTTTACGGGGCGAATCTTAATGGGGCGAGTCTTCCAGAGGCGAATCTTTACGGGACAAATCTTCAAGAGGCGAATCTTTACGGGGCAAATCTTATAGATGCGAATTTTTACGGGACGATTCTTATAGATGCAAATGTTACAAGAACAATTCTTGAAGGTGAAGATTTAACTGCGTGGACTCAGTATGTAGATCAAGATTCTGAAGTTTTATGATGTTGGTGAAGAGTCAGCAATGTTTGATAAGACACGCCAGAAATTAAATATATGTTTTCCATAACCCTTGTAGAGACGTTACATGGAACATCTCTACATTGTTTGCCACTATCTTTCTAAATCCTTAATTTCCTTGATCCATAAAATAAACTCCTGGTATTAATTTTTTAGTTAATCATTTGCTGTTAAGAGGTTTTGATCACGTAAAAACACGATTTTTTATATAATCATGAATAACTCCCATTGCGAAGATTTACACTGAAGGAGGATGTTCTGCCATTCGATAGAGAATATTTCGTAAATTTACTAAACCTTCTCGATTTAAACGCAAAACTTCCACGGTAGTTCTTCCTATAGAAGTTAAGCCAATAATTAGAGTATAGTCTTGATTCCAGCTAAAATGTTCTTGCCAATTTTGTTGTCGAGGATGATAAAGAGAAACCATTGATTGAGTAATTGGATCTTTCCCTTCAGTTTTATTGTACTTGTAATTATTACATCCTTGACAAGATAAAGCTAAATTATCAAGATTATTATTACCTCCTTTACTTATGGGTTGAATATGCTCAACGGAAAAACTATGGGTAGAAAATTTTTCTTGAGAATAGCAATACTCACAGCAATTTTTAGCTCTTAATCTTACATCTGCCTTAATTTGAGCCTTGAGTTTATTATCAGTCATTGTTAATTGATTTAATTCCCATTTGTGTAATTAAGGTGGTAAGAGAAACTTGTCTAATTTGAGCTAATTGAGTTAAATATTCCATGCGTTGAGCTTGATATTTTTCTACTTGTTCAGTTAATTCTAAAAGTTGTTCATATTCTGATTCTGTTAAGGTTTCTTGATGGCGTTTTTCTATCAATATTTGATATTGATGTTGTAATTCTAGAGGTAAATCTTGATTGATTTTGAGTAATAGTTCAGATTCCTGTTGTGATAAATTAGGCGCAATTTTTTGAGCTTTAAATTGCAGAAGTGTCTCGATAAATTGATCTAGTTCTGGTTGACTTAATTGCTGGATAGCTTGAAGTAAATTCAATGGGGAGACTTCGATTTTAACAGTAGCCATGATGTTTTAAGTGCTAAAGATTGTATTCTTTGATATGTTCATTATAGTCCAGAATATTTTGCATTCTTAGTTGCCAAGTTCTAGAAGACATAGACAATATCCTCTAAAATTGGTTGGCATAAATGTTCGCGTAAAGCATCTTTTGTTCCCATATCTACCGGACATTTTAATAAATCTTGAATATAGAGTTTAGCTTCAATAAACTGAAATAAACTCATTGATTCGGATAATTCTGCTAATAAATCTACATCACTATCAGAATGAGCTTCATTACGAGCAACAGAACCAAATAATTCAAGGGATCTTACTCCTAAGTCTTTTAATTCTTGTTGATGTGTTCTGAGAATTTGTAACACTTCTTCACGGTTCATAATTTGGTATTGATCCTTATTTTTCCATTTTATTTGCAAGTCTCCTACTATCTTTCTAAATCCTTGATTTCCTTGGGAACTCCGGCTGTTAAAACCTCATTTCCATCTGCGGTAACTAATACGTCATCTTCAATGCGAATCCCAATTCCTACCCAGCGAGGGTCTATTTCCGGTTGGTCTTCTGCGGGTTTGGTGTCGGGGACTATATAAAGTCCTGGTTCTATGGTTAGCACTTGGCCAGGTTGTAAGGTTTGGGGGTTTTCTCCATGTTGATAAACTCCCACATCATGGACATCTAAACCTAACCAATGACTGGTGCGGTGCATATAAAAGGGTTTATATTTTTCCTCTGCGATTAATTTATCAATTTCTCCTTTGAGTAAACCCAGTTCGACTAATCCTGCTGTTAAGATTCGCACGGCTGCATTATGAGGTGCATGGAAGGAATTACCCGGTTTTACTTCTGCTATTGCTTGTTTTTGTGCTGCTAATACTATTTCATATAATGCTTTTTGTTCGGGTGTGAATTTACCACTAATGGGAAATGTCCGGGTAATATCAGAGTTGTAATAACCATAAGCGCAACCAGCATCAATCAAGAGTAAATCATTGGCTTGCATTTGACAGTTGTTTTCGATGTAATGCAGTACGCAAGCATTTGTCCCAGATGCGACAATAGAAGGATAAGCTGGACCCATGCCACCCCGTAAACGGAAAATATGTTCTATTTCGGCTTGGATTTCATATTCATAACGTCCTGGTGCGGTGGTTTGCAAAGCATAATTATGAGCTTCTACGGCAATTTCTACGGCTTGACGCATTAAGTCTAGTTCTGTTTTGCTTTTATATAGCCTCATATCATTGAGGACAGTACCAGGATCGGTAATGGATGTGGGGCCTGTACCGCGTTTGGGATAGGTTCGGAGTAACTTTTGGTAATGTTTAAGAATTTTATCGTTAAAATTGCGATCGCGTCCTAAATGATAATAAATACAATTGGCTTTTTCTAAATATTGGGGTAACTTCTCATCTAACTCCGCAATCGGATAAGCTACGTCTGCACCATAAAATTCTTTTGCTGCGTCTATTCCACAACGATAACCACTCCAAACTTCCTTTTCTCGGTCTTTTGGTTGCACAAATAATATAAACCGATGTTCTGGATGATGTGGTGCGAAGACTGCGACTGCTTGGGCTTCATTAAAGCCAGTTAGGTAAAAGAAATCACTATCTTGACGATAAACATACTCGACATCGTTGTGCATTACTGCTGTTGGCGCACTTCTGAAAATCGCTGTACCGCTGCCTATTTTCGCCATTAACTGCTCACGACGTTGCCGATATTCTGTTTGCATAGTTGATTTATTGATAGTGTTGTTTTTGGCTTTAACAATTATAGACTACTGATAAATGTTGTCAGGAAAATTGCTAATTTTAGTTATTTTAACCAATTTTTAATTTCCTGGACAATCCATGAGGATTTTTAGAGGACTTACGCGGCACATTGGTAAGGTGCGTCAGATATTCACAATCTGTTGATTTGCAATATTTACGCCGTCTGACGCACCCTACGACAGATTTTTAGTAATTCCTATGTCAAGGAAACAGGATTTCATTTTTAAATGATGACATTGATAAGCAGAATATAAAATATTTTTTGATTGTTTAGATATTACTTTCAAAATTAAAAGTTAGTGTTGATGAACATTATGGAAATGTCTATAAATAATGACATTGAATAAAAATAATTAAACAAATGTTTGTTGTTTACAGAAACTTCATGAAAATCAAATTAAAACTGGATATTAATTAAACATAAAAACACATCATGTTTCAAGAAACAAGTCAGTCAGGATTATATTCAACCAACCTAGAAAATTCTGGATTAGTATCTCTCCAAAAATCATCAGATTTGACGACATCTCTGAATACTCCTATGAGTAGCAGTTCTTCTGGTTCTGCATTGGCAGATCCATTAGTACCAACCAATCCATTAGCTCAAATTCCCATTGGAGGTAGTGCTAACCCTAATCCTAATCCTTATTTAACCAGTGCAGCAATTGTTCCTGATTTTAATGGTGATGGGAAAACTGATAAACTTTGGGTGAATGCTCAAACTGGTGAAATTTTAGTTCGCTTAATGAACGGAACTCAAGTTTTAGAACAGGCTTCTTTAGGTAGCTATGACTTAAATACCTGGGAATACAAAACTGCTGATTTTAATAGCGATAATAAGACTGATTTCTTATTACGTAATAAATCAACTGGTGATAATGTAATTGTGCTAATGGATGGTGCAAAAGTTTCCAGTTACTTGACTTTAGATCGAGTTGATCCAGGTTGGAGTGCGAATATTGGCGATTTTAATGGCGATCGCAAAACTGATATTTTCTGGAATAATGCTACTACTGGTGAAAACGCTATTTGGCAAATGGATGGAACAACAGTAGTTAGTGCAAATGTTCTAGAAACTACAGCACCAGGATTGACTGCTACCATTGTTGATTTTGATGGTAATGGTAAGAGTGATATCTTCTGGCGCAATTCCACCACAGGTGCAAATACCGCTTGGTTTATGGATGGTAGCCAAGCCACCAAGTATGATCTCCAAGCTCAAGATGCTTCTTGGACTTCTACTCTTGGCGATTTTAACGGCGACTTCAAAACTGATGTTCTGTGGCGCAATACCTCCACAGGCGAGAATAAGATTTGGACAATGAATGGCATTTTTGTGACTGAGGGTGTTGTCAGCACATTGGGTACAGATTGGACTGCGAGAATTGGCGATTTCAATAGCGATGGTAAAACTGACATCTTCTGGCACAATGCGACCAGTGGCGCAAATACTGCTTGGTTGATGGATGGTACAGCGGTAAGTTCTGAAGCTTTCTTACCTAGCAATACTCCCGGTTTGACAGCATCTTTAGGTGATTTCAACGGTGATGGTAAGACTGATATTTACTGGCGTGATCAACAAACATCCGCTGATAAAATCTGGACTATGAATGGAACTCTAGCCACTGAAACTGCTGTTGCTGATACAGAGAAGCTGACTCCAGAATGGTACACAGGTTGATTTGGTAATGGGAACTGACTGGGGACTGGGGACTGGGGACTGGGTAATTAGGAAAAATTACCCATTTACTAATACTTTTCCTAACAATTATATTAGGCGATCGCTCTTTTTATTTTATGGGGATGCGATCGCTTTTTTTCTTCTGTCTTCTGTCTTCTATCTTCTTTCTTCCTCCTGACTCCTAACTCTACCCCTGTTAAGGTGTACTAAAAATAT